>CALGCG010000049.1 GCA_937884485.1 uncultured Bacteroidales bacterium | reverse complement strand
CACAATCGGCATCGCAAAACAACAAACCGATACCGAAAGACGATAAACCTGCTCCGCCGGCAGACAAGCCGAGGGACGCCGTTCCGACGTAATTTCATTCCCCACCCCTTCCCCACCCCGCCATCACCCGCCGAGGTGGGAGTTGGTAGGGAGATGGTAGGTGATTGTCAGGCAGTTGGGAGGGGTATGACTTTTTTTGTTTTTTGATGCAAGTTTTGTTGGGCGGCAGATACTAAAATATAATTTTATTATTTATCAACCCCTACAATAAGAACGAAATGAGATTCCAGGGAACAGGACTTGTGAAAATGTTGACTTTGGCGCTGATGATTTTGTTGGCGGCGCCCGCCGTCGATGCACAGCCCGGCGGTCCGGGTGGCGGTCCCGGCGGCCGTCCGCCCATGGGCGAGGGAGGCCGTCCCGGCGGCAAGCGCCCCCGGATGGGCGACTGGAGCCAGATGCAGAACGACCAGAACGCCAGCACTGTAAAGCAGAAAAAGAAAGTGAAGGAGGGCGACACCTTCAAGGTGGTCGGTTCGCTGCGCGACTCGGTGAGCGGCGAGTTCCTGGCCTTCGTCAATGTGGCCGTGCTCGACTCGGTGGACAGCACCTTCGTCAAGGGCGGCTCCACCAACTTCGACGGCCTGTTCGAAATCACCGAGGTGCCGCAGGGCTCCTACCTGCTGCGCATCTCCGCCATCGGCTACCAGAACCGCCTCGTGCCGTTCCGCGTGAGCAACAACACCGCCCTGGGCACCCTCAAGGTCAAGCCCGGCTCGACGACCCTCGACGCCGTCGAAATCACCGCCGAGAAACCCCTCTACGCCATGGACGGCGAGAAGCTCATATACAATGTCGAGGACGACCCCTCCATCCAGACCGGCACCACCGAGGACGCCCTGCAGAACGCCCCGGGCGTGGAGGTGGACGTGGAGGGCAACGTGACCCTGCGCGGCGTCAGCAGCGTGGAGATATGGATCAACGACAAGCCCTCCAAGCTCACCGAGGAGAACCTCAAGACCTACCTGCAGACCCTCCCGGCCAACGCACTGGCGCGCATCGAAACCATCACCAACCCCTCGGCCAAGTATGCCACCGACGCCGAGGCGGTGATCAACATCGTCACCTCGGCGCACATCAAGAGCAACCAGTTCGTCTCCTTCGGTCTCAACGGCTCTAACCAGCCCTTCCTCTCGCCGTGGATAAGCTATATGTGGGCCAAGGAGAAACTGAGCATCAACCTCTTCGCCAGCGGCCGCTACTCCTACCGCGACAACACCAACGAGGGGTGGTCCATGCGCCGCCAGGACCACACAGGCGGTGTGCTCGGCGAGGACTTCGACACCACCCTCTACCAGACCGACACCGCCGAGAGCAGCAACCGCTCCTACAGCGGAAACCTCTTCATGAACATCAACTACGAGATAGACTCCACGAGCGACCTCTCCGTCGACGCCGGCGGATTCTACAACTACAACCGCTCCACCTCCGGCCGCAGCACCGAGCAGTACTACTACATGCCCCTCGACACCCTGGCCTACACCATCGGCGACACCTCCACCTCGCCCTCGTGGATGGCCCACGCCGGCGCCGACTACACCAAGAAGTTCGACGAGCAGGGCCACAACCTGCGCCTCGGTTTCAACAGCCGTTTCAGCCGCAACACCGGCGACGAGTACTACAACCGCCACTACACCCTCTACAACCTGCCCGGCGACGAGGACCGCTACATGAAGACCGACAGCTACAGTTACAACCTGAGCCTCGACGCCCGCTACAACCGCCCCTACTCCGCCGACGGCGAGCTCAGCTTCGGCCTCCGCGCCGACCACTCGCAGAGCGACAACGAGTACCGCCGCTTCTACTCCACCGATGGCGGCGACACCTACGACAGCGTCGACGCCCTCCGCACCTACACCTTCGACGGCGCCGAGACGAGCCTCAACGCCGACGTCAACTGGACCCGCCGCTGGGGCAACTTCACCCTCAGCACCGGCCTGGGCTATGGCCTGGAACATGTTTCCTACAGCTACGGCGAGAACGCCATGGCCGACGAGGGCACCCTCTGGAACCACAGCTTCCGCCCCTCCATCCACCTCACCTACCGCACCGACGACATGCACAACTTCAAACTGAACTACTCCATGCGCATGCGCAATCCCGACGATGAGCAGGTCTCCACCTTCCGCCGCTACGGCGAGGACTCCTACTCTACCGGCAACCCCAATGGCCTCAGCGCCAGCTACACCCACTCGATGGAGGCCGGATGGCAGAAATACTTCGTGAGCTTCGGCAACATCGGCATCGAGGGCTACGGCCGCTTGAGCACCAATGAGATAAGCTCGCTCACCGACGCCGAGTACGACGACATCCTGGAGCGCATCGTCTCCTACTCCGTGCCCTACAACATGGGCTCCTCCTACCGCTACGGCGCCAACCTCAACATGACCTACCGCCCCACGGGCTTCTTCAACGTGCGCCTCTACGCCAACGTCTACAACTACGGCTACCACCTCGACAACTACCGCGGCCAGGCCTACGACAACAGCAAGTGGTCCTACAGCATCCGCGTCAACGCCTGGGCCAAGCTCTGGAACCAGTACCAGGCCACGGCTTCGTTCAACTACACCTCGCCCACCCTCAGCCTCATGAGCGAGCGCAAGGCCCGCTTCAGCCTCAACCTGGGTGTGCGCAGCGACTTCTTCAAGCGCAAGCTGTCGGTCTTCGTCAACATTCAGGACCTCTTCAACTGGGGTGCCCGCTACGGTTCGGGCTCGGACAACACCAACCCCTACTACCTCAGCAGCACGACCAACAAGATGACCAACAGCCGCTACATCTCCGCCGGCATCACGCTGCGCTTCGGCAAGCTGGAGCTTGAGAAGAACGCCAAGGACGGCTCGTCCGAGGCCGGCGACAGTCTCTGAGCCGTCGCCAACGGATAGTACCGAATACAAAAAAAAGCCCCGCAGGGCCGGCACGAGGACACTTTGTCCATGTGCCGCCCCTGCGGGGCTAAATGCACTATTCAATCACAAGTTTGCTGCGTCCACTGCTTGCACTTTCAATCACATACACACCTCGCGGCCAGCGGCTGACGTCGAGGGTCGCCGTTGCGCCGTGGCACTCCACGGTCTGCCATTTGCGGCCCCTCATGTCGTACACCTTGACCCTCCGGCCCGGCGTCAGGCCATGGAGCGTGACCACATCTGCCGCGGGATTGGGGCTGGCGGCCAGCGACGGGGTCGCCGCCTCAAGGGCCTCAATACCCACACCGCCACAGGGGTTTCCAACGGTGACGTCGCCGCCGTTGTAATAGGCGTTCGTCACCGACACCAGGGTGTCGCCCTGCGGGCTGAGCACCCAGTAGTTGTAGTAGCGGTCGGCCGCACCGCCGCGGTGGTAGCGCACCACGAGGGGGCCGGGGGCCACGCTGACGGTGGTGCTGGCATGGCGCTCGGTGGTGGCATGGGTGACGGTGCCGTAGACAAGGCCCGAGGGCGACTCGAAGGAGATGTGGGCATTGTTGGCCCACGAGGTGCCTGCGCGGGTGCACTCGGTGTGCACCGTCAGGGTGCAGTAGTCCTCTTCGCCGTGGGCGGCCTGCGTCATGGTGAGCACTGCCTCGCGGCCCGCCTGGCGGAAGGTGACGGTGGCCGTGCGCTCGGCGCCGGAGGTGTTTTCCTCCGCCGTAAGGGTCACCTGTCCCAGATGGGTGAACGACGTGTCGGCCAGCGTGAGCCACGCGGCGGAGCTGACGGCCGTCCAAGGAGCATCGATGGTGTCGCAAGTGGACAGCCACACCTGCCGTGTGCCGCCGGCGCGGTCGACACTGAGGGCGGTCTCGTTGACGTAGAGGCCGTATTCGGGCTGTATGCCTACAATGGCACTGTTGCCATTGTTGAACGAATAGGAGCCATGGTTGATGGCACCGACAGCATAGAATCCGTCGCCGCTGCCGCCAAAGCCCAGGTTGAAATGGAGGTAGCGCCGGCTGTCGAATCCGTCGCAGATGAACGAGTGTCCGCCCGCAGGACTTGTGCCGTCGTACATGATGGGACGGCGATGGCGCAGCTCGGCAATCATGAGGTCGGTCCAGTCGGCATCGGAGGTGCTGCCCTTGACGAGGTACTGGAGCGTGTGGCGGTTGTAGCGGAAATGGCGCCAGAAGGAGTTCTGGGCGCAGTAGGAAGACGTATCGCCGTCGTATGACCCTGCGGCGGCGCCGCTCTGCATAGGGCTGTAGCTCATCTGCACGCTGACGCCGACATGGTACATCAGCGTGGCCACGGCCGTCCGCTCCACGGCAGACGAAGAGGAAGAGACCTGGACAGGCATGTGGTCCCAGTCGTAGACGGTATGCGCAAAGTCGGCCGAGAGCACCCCATAGCCGCCATCGCTGGTGTAGGTGTGGCTGCCCTCGCCGAAGGCAGGATAGCGCCAGAAACGCATCACCTGCGACATGGCTGTGGCCACGCAGCCCGTCATGCACCCGCCGGGGCAAAGCTGGTTGTAGGGTTGCATCTGATACCACTGCGTCTCCACCAAGGGTCCTACCGAGTCGGCCTCGCCGTCTTTGGCATTGCCCTTCAGCGGAAGGCCGTTCAGTAGGCGCTCCCAGTCGGGGTCAGTCTGGACAAAGGCCTCTTGGGCGGCAGCGATTTCACTATTGTACTGCTCCAAGATGGGCAGCAACGGAGCGGGAAGATTCTTCGGGTCGATAGTTCCCGTGGTCGAATATGCCAGTACAGGGCGCGCCACATCGTCGGCCGGCATCAGCACGAAGCCCCCGCCATCGGCGGTGAAAAGCAGCAGGTGGCTGTAGGGCCAGTCGGCACTTCCGTCGACCAACTGCACACTGCCCTTGAGACCCAGGGTGTGAGACCAGAAACTATTGGCCACCCGGGCAGCCGTCTTGCTGTCGACAGGATTTGCCAAAGCGGCCATGGCGATGGCCATGGCCGCTAAGAAAGTAAGTACACGTCGCATAATCACTGATTATAATCGGTCAGACGGAAAGACTCGACAACCACGTTGATGCTGATGTATTCTTCGGAAAGTCCCTGCGCTTCACGCGTCATATCGAGCAAACGGCCGGTGACGGTGCAGTCGATGCTGTTGGTGGCGGCATCGTAGCGAGTGACGTTGACCGTCAAGTCGTCCACAGAGAGGTAGTGCGGCAACTGCTGCCCATTAATGGTAACGAAGTCGTTGTTGTTGAGCACGACATTGCAGAGGTTGTATTGCGAATTGGCCTCGGTGGCAGTGCCCACTTCGCCGTTCCACATCCAGGTCACCTGAATGTCGTTGCCCTCAGTGTCGTTGGTGCCGGTGAGCTGATAGACGAACTGGCCGCCGCCCATGCTCACCCGCTGACGGATGAGGAATCCAACATGGAACGTGGTGTCGCCGAGGGTTACGACGAACTTGGTGTTGGTGTCGGCAGGCTGGTCGCCACCGCCAGGGATATCGCCACCACCGGGAGTGTCGCCACCAGGCTCGCCGAAGACAGCGGTGTAGGTGGCATCACCTTTCACGGCAACAACACGGGGATTGTCGGTGTTGCCGTCCTCCCACTGCTTGAAGACATAGCCGACATTGGGACGGGCTGCAATCTCAGCGGCCATACCTTCTTCGTATTCGCCGCCGCCCATCACGGTGCCCCAGGCGTCGTTGTTCGATTTGACGGTAATGGTGTACTTCTCAGCCTCGTCGCTGCAACCCACCATGACAACAGCGGCAAAGAGGGTCAGGGCGAGTTTCTTGATGATGTTTTTCATTTTGCAAATGCTTTTTTGGATATTAAATTAATTGATTCTATGCAAGTTGGTTTCGCCGCCTATGACTTGCGGGCCACTGCCGATGTCGACAGGCATCTGCAGGTTGGTGCGGATGATGTTGTTGCTCCAATCAAGTTCAAACTGTTCTGCCTGCCCCTGGATGCTGAAATTGCCGACGGTGCCGTCGACACTGTAGGCGAAATCGAAATCGCGGTACTGCGGCTGGCTAAAGTCGCTGGTCACTTCGCAGAGGATATTCCCGCTGTCGGCGGTGAGGAAATCCATGGTCCACGTGAGGGTGAAATCAATCGTGCTGCTGTCGGGTGCATACACGGGCGACACATACGACCCCATCCAAGAGGTACCCTCCAGCAGGTAGTCGTTGTGGTTTGCCGGAGCGCCGCTCTCCTCCTTGTCGCCACACGAGCCTGCAAGCATGCACGCCATTATGGCAACGGAAAAAAAGAATCTTCTGTTCTTCATGGCGCCTATCGTGTTTGAACCAGCTTTGTACGACCGCCGAAATAAGTCTTGTTGCCAGTATCGTCGAGCTCCAGGCCCAGGCGCAGGCTGTCAACCTCCATCGTGCGGTTCAAGCCGTCGATGGTGAACGTCATGTGGTAGGTGTTATAATCGAACGTGCCGCCATTCTTGCCGTCATAGACATAGTTGGTCATCGCCATCTCCTCGTCTATGGGGCTGATGGCGGGGCTCTCGATGTGGAGATAGACCAGTCCGCGGCTGTCGCCGTTGAAGTCCACCGTCCACTCCATGTACATGGGGAAGCTGCTGCCCTGAGGCGATGTGATGTAGGTGTTGTACGTACCCTGCCACGAGGTGTTGTCGATGGTCTCATAGGTGAAGTCCATCGACCCGGGGTTACTGCTTGTGGAGGATTCTTTTTCGCACGCCGTCGCCGTGAGGGCTATCAGGACTGCCATGGGGATGATTCGGAACAAACGTTTCATTGCATTAATGTTTTATGTTCATTTTTAATGTTTTCATTCGATGTCTCTCTCGTTCAGCCACCTCACCAGCAGGTTGGCATCCTCCGGCGTTTCGCAGAAGAAGCAGAGCAGCGCCCGGTTCTCCATGTCGGCGCGGATGATGTACTCCGCGCTGCCGTCGGCGGCACGGTTTTGGTCGAACGACATGTGCCGCGAAAGCTGCGAATACAAGTCCTGGGGCACCAACGAGTCGACGGAGCTGACCGTGCCGACAAAGACATTGGTGTCCGTCATGGCGCGCTCACCCAGCGTCTCCGCTATCAGCTGCTGGACCATGCTGTCGATATACGCCTGCTCCTCCTCCGGACTGCCGAACTGCAGCGTGGTGTCGATATGCAGCGACACCATCGTGACTCCCGACTTGGCCTCCATTCCTGGCGAAAGCTCGCACGGGTCTATCACGCCAAACTCGTCCCTCAACCACCTCCACTGCACGCTGTCGTCGGCCTGGAACACCACGGCGTTGAACACCTGCTCATACGCATGATAGTCACCGATATAGGCCACCGTGACCCCCTGCTCGTTGTCGGCATACTGGCGGTAAAGCGCCATGGCCGCCGACTCGACTGACGAAGGCCCACGGTCACAAGCGCTTACAAACGCAAGCAAGACACAACCTATGATGAGCAAGAACCGTTTCATCGCGCGTGGTTTTTACCGATATAACTGTCAAAATACCCAATCGTGCGCTGGGCATCGCAATGGTTGTTGCAAATGAAACGCACCGACTGGCCGCCAAAGTCAACCATCTCGGGACGCTCGGACGCGCGCAGCTGGCCGATGCCCAGCACCACCAGCGCCACACAGGCCGCCGCCGCAGTCGCCACATGGGCAACCCGTCGCCACAAAGGACGCTGAACACGTGCAGGCAATTCCTGCTGCATCGCACGCTCCACCATCGCCTGCCACTGCTCTTCCTTCAGAGGGCACCTGTCGTTCGACGATGCCGCCCTGCGTCTCTCCCATTGTATTTCGAAATCGTTATGCATATCTGAATATTACCTGTTTTTCTCATATTCCTCGCGAAGACGCTCCCTGGCGGCAGACAGCCTGCGGCCGATAGTGGCAAGCGAAAGACCCGTGATGGCCGCAATCTCCTGGTTCTGGAAACCGTCCAGATGCGCCCGGACAATCTGCCCGTCCACATCGTCCAGATTCTCAATCGCCTGCAGTAGGAACCTGTAGTTCTCGTCATCCTCCACACGCAAGCCATCGGCCACCTCCTCCAGCACCGCCTGTGGTACATTGTTCTGGCGACGCTTCAGCGAAATCATCGTATTCGAAGCCACCCGATAGACCCATGTCCGTTCACTGCTCCGGCCGGAAAACGTCTCGAAATCACGCCACAACACACACAGCACCTCCTGTACGGCATCCTGCACCTCCCACGCAGCACTCAGGCTGTAGTCCGCACAGACATGCCATATCAAATCGCGATGGCGCTTCACCAGAGCGTCGAATTTCTTATTCCGGTCTTTGTCCATTTTCTCTATTAGGCGCATTCAAAAACAGAAATCGCTCACAGGCGACAAAAAATTTTTTAAGAGGAAAAAAACGACAAAATGACAAATTCCGACCGACAGACTCATCGGAGACAAGGATACAAATACGTAAACAACTATATATAAAACCGATAGAACAAGTATCACCACCCTACCATCCCCCTGTCAACACCCTACCAACTCCCACCCAACTCCCACCATGGAGGGAGATGATAGGGTGAAAACAGGGCCTTGATAGAGGTAAAAATGACAAATGACGTTAATCAAGTGGCTTTAATGTTTCGGCATGGTACATCCCGAACAGCCCCTTGGTCATGGGTACGGCGACCGTATCGCCAGGCCCGAACGAGCCGTCGTCGCCCGTGGCAATGTAGATATACCCTTTCACTGGCTCTTCAACCCATACTGAATACTGGTTAACGTCCTTTCGGCGGCCTGCAAGGTAATGCTCTCGCACAACACCTCGTCCAACCTCTTGTTCATCACTTCCCAGCCATACATTGACAGAGAAAACGGCTGTCATCAATAGTCCCAAGCCAATCGCTGCGGACATAATACCCAAAAAAACGGGACCCCACCAGCCATCGAAATACTTCTTCAGTAGTGCAAGACCAACGACAGCGCCAACCACTCCCAAGACAAGCAAGACAACCCACAGGGGCAGCGTAAACGGCAACACCGTCTCGCTGAAATCCCACCAGCCAATGATGGTAACACACAAAAATGCAAAGAAGACAACAATAAAAAGAATACTCCATAAACCCACCCCTATGGAAGAATGACTGCCCATAAAACCAGCATGGCGTTTCTTTATTCTCTGCCAAAAAGTAAGTTTCTCCACCTCAAAAAAGCCATCTGCCATAGGGCGCAACTGCAACATAGGACGAGGCTCGTATGTTGACCTTCCCTGAGGCTCAATCTCCATTAGTTCAGCGCCCCCTTCATCATCGATTTCTACAAAACCATAGCGCGTGCCCGATGGGGCAACAGCAAAAATCTCATCGGTCGACGAGTCGCTCAAATCATAATAATACTTGCCACGAGGGAGTATTGACATAGACTCATCATCAGGCAGCTGAAACCACGCCTTGGCAACGACACCCTTATGTGATGAGAGCTCCGACTTGAAAAGATTGCAGAGACTGTGGAAATCCCACCCGCCACACAAGCGGTTGGGCCGCACGGCGAACTGGTTGGCGCGGTCGGTTTCCATCACCTTCAGAGATGTAAGGGTTTCATTGTGGTTTTCGAAAACATTTTCGAAAAACAACAAATCCTTAACCACCGCCTGTATAGCCGTGAAAAGTTCATCCTTCGAAAGGCCCTCTATCAGTATAAGTTCTTTCATCGCAATAACAACGCAAAAACAGCTTGAATATTGCGCCCCCTCCCCCAAAAAGAAACAAAAAAAAGGGAACCGATTTCGGTTCCCTTGTAAAGATTGGCGGCGACCTACTTTTCCACAAACAAGTGCAGTA
>CALGCG010000048.1 GCA_937884485.1 uncultured Bacteroidales bacterium | reverse complement strand
CTCCGAAAATTTCGACGGTCTAACCACCACTGGCGATGGTGTTGTTCCTGAATGTTGGAGCACGTCCCATGTGGCGGGTTCCGCCACGGCGCGGTGGGGAGCCTACAGCGCTTCTGCCTCCTCGTGCCACAGCGGCACGCGCATGATGCATTTGCCCGACCAGCAGAGTGGCAATATCACCCTGCTGGTGACGCAGGCTTTCGACATCGCCACCGCCAACCAGTATCAGGTGAGCCTTTGGGTGAAACGCACCAACAGCTACACCAACAAGGCTAACGAGGGCGTCAAGGTGTGGGCCAACAACAGGCCCGATACCGTCGGCGGCACGGTTCTTTTCCATGCACGCCGCAGCATTACGCAGTCGCCGGCCGTCAGCGAGGCTGGATGGTATGAGTATACCGGTGTCATTCCCCTGACCGGTACCGTCTATATCGTTATGGAAGGTATCAGTGAGTACGGCGCCGCCACCGACATCGACGACTTCTCGGTGGACCGCGCGCCCATTTGCGACGACCCCGCGGATTTGACTTATGACGCTGCCACCAACAGCATCAGCTGGACGGCGGGGAACGCTGTCCAGTGGCAGGTGCGCGACGGCGAGATGCTCACCATCGTCGACACACCCTTCTACAGCAATCCCGACTGGATGCTGGCCACCGCCTACACTGTCGGCGTGCGCAGCGTCTGCGGCGAGGGCGATACCAATTCCTGGCGCAGCAGCATCAGCTTCACCACGCCGCGCATCACCTGCATGGACACCATGGCGCTGCCTTTCGGCACCTCGTTCAGCGGCTACGACTATGAACTGTCGCCCTACTATGCCGGAGCTCCGCTGCCCGACTGCTGGTCGGTCTACAGCAACGGTAGCAATGTTCCGGAGGAAGGCTCCCAGGCCTCTGTATATTACAGTGGAATAGGCGTTTCCTCCAGTATGAACAACTTTGGCTGCGTGACCCCCAACGACCCCTACTTTGCCTTTATAGCTTATGCTCCTTATGACGGCACCTATACTACCTACACCACCAACATGAACCAGTACGGTACGCGCAAGTTCGCCGTCCTGCCGCGTTTCGAGCAGCCTATTGACCAGCTGGCGCTGAGCTTCGACTACAGCATGAGCGCCCGCAGCGGCGCCGAGCTCCGCATAGGCTACATTGTCAATGATACCTCAGACTTCGTCTCGCTCTATGTCGCCCCGACGTCTTACCGCGCCTTGCGGCATGAAGATGTCGACTATGGAACGTTCGCCGCCTCCATTCCTGCCAATGCCCGCATGGCCATGCTGTGGCTCACTACCGACACCGTTCATACCGGAGATGCCCCTGCCAATTTCTTCTGCGGCATCGACAACCTGTTGGTCGATGTGGCGCCCTCCTGCAAATATCCGCGCGACTTTGTCGCCGACAGCATCGGCAGCCACGGCTTCAGCCTTGTTTGGCGCGAGGTGAGCAACACCCCTGTCACACAGTGGGAGGTGCTCTACGGACCGCAGGGGTTCAATCCCGAGACAGAAGGTACGATGCTCACTGCCAATAGTGCCCGTATCGATGTCACAGGTTTGACTTCCGAGAGCTACTATGATGTTTATGTCCGTTCCCTTTGCGGCGCCGCGGCCTACAGCGAGTGGGCGGGTCCCGTCCTGGTGTACACGCCGTGCCCTGACGGCGGCAATGTCGTGCTCGGTACCGAGGCGGAAGAACAGATGAATATGGCCTTCCACAACTGGGGCAACACCCTCTGCCAGACCGTCTTCACGGCTGACGAGCTTGCCGCAGCGGGTCTCCGTGCCGGCGACACCGTCGACAACCTCACCTACAACTGGCACGCCGGCACCACTGCCCGATTGGCGAAGTCCTTCACAATCTACATGACGCATACCGACGTTACGGAATTCCCGGATGTCTGCCAAAGCACCACATGGCTGCCCGTGGCCGCCACCGACTTGGTGCTGGCCGATTCGTTGACCACCACTGCCATCGGCCTCACCCGCTATGACCTCGCGAACCCCTTCGTGTGGAATGGCACCGACGGCATAGCCATCACCACCTTTGTGAACCAGCCCGCCGGCACCTCGCAGTCGAGCACGGGTGTTTTCAACCTCAGCAGCTCCGCGCCGGTGCGCCGCACCCTCTTTGCGCGCCGCGACCGCAGTGCCTACGATCTGTCAAGCCTCACGGCGGACGCCCCCGGCTCGTCGGTCTACCGCCCCAATATCATTGTCGAGCGCCCCTGCATAGACACCATCGCCGACACCACCATTGTGACGCCTGTCGACGCCACCATCGCCTATGAGGACATCCTCTATTGGGTGGGCAGCGGTTCCGACAGCGCCATCTTTGTCATGATGGACAGCACCAATGCCCGCGCCTGG
>CALGCG010000047.1 GCA_937884485.1 uncultured Bacteroidales bacterium | reverse complement strand
GCCTGACGCATCATGTTCGATCCCATCAGAGCACGATTGGCGTCATCATGCTCCAGGAAAGGAATAAGCGATGCTGCAATAGAAGCAATCTGGTTGGAAGCAATGTCCATAAGGTCTATCTCCTCAGGCGACACAATGGGGAAGTCTGCCTGACGACGGGCTTTGACACGGCTTTCGGTAATATGGCCTTCCTCATCCTGCGGAGTGGTGGCCTGGGCCACCGTCTTGTTCTCCTCAGCCTCTGCAGAGAGGTAGATGGGAGGCTCGTTGAGCTGCACCTGACCGTTGACAACACGCTGATAGGGGGTCTCGATAAAGCCAAGCTCGTTAATCTTGGCATATACGCAAAGCGATGAAATAAGACCGATATTGGGACCTTCAGGTGTCTCGATGGTGCAGAGACGGCCATAGTGAGTGTAGTGCACGTCACGGACCTCAAAGCCTGCACGCTCACGCGAAAGACCACCAGGGCCCAGGGCTGAGATGCGGCGTTTATGGGTGAGCTCCGCCAAGGGGTTGGTCTGATCCATAAACTGGCTCAACTGGTTCGTACCAAAGAACGAGTTGATGACCGACGAAAGAGTCTTGGCATTGATAAGCTCCGTGGGAGTGAACACCTCGTTGTCACGCACATTCATACGCTCGCGGATAGTACGCGACATACGGGCAAGACCCACTCCAAACTGGTTGGAAAGCTGCTCGCCGACAGTGCGGATACGACGGTTCGACAGGTGGTCGATATCGTCCACCTCGGCTTTCTGATTGATAAGCTCAACCAGATATTTAATAATGGAAGTAATGTCCTCTTTGGTCAGCACGCGGACATTGTCGGGGACATTAAGGCTCAATTTGGTATTGATTCTGTAGCGACCTACGTCGCCCAGATCATAGCGCTTCTCCGAGAAGAAGAGTTTTTCAATAATGCTGCGGGCGGTCTCCTCGTCGGGCGGCTCGGCATTGCGAAGCTGACGGTAGATATACTCGCAGGCTTCCTTGGCATTATTGGCAGTATCCTTCTTCAGGGTATTGTAAATGACAGAATAATCTATGCCATCCTTATCCTCAGTCTTGATAAGGATTGACTTGACATCCAGCGAGAGAATCTTTTCGATATTCTCCTCGGTGAGCTCTACATCACGCTCAATGACAACCTCGGTACGCTCCATCGACACCACCTCGCCGGTATCCTCATCGACAAAGTCCTCGCTCCAAGACTTGACCACACGGGCGGCAAGCTGCTTACCGACAACCTTCTTCAGGTTGTTACGGTTGACCTTGACCTCCTCGGCAAGCTCGAAGATATCGAGAATATCCTTGTCCGATTCATATCCGATGGCACGTAACAGAGTAGTGATAGGCAATTTCTTCTTACGATCGATATAAGCATACATGACGTTGTTGATATCGGTCGTAAACTCCATCCACGACCCCTTGAAAGGGATAATACGGGCAGAATACAGCTGCGTACCGTTGGAGTGGAACTGAGTGCCAAAAAACACACCAGGCGAACGGTGCAGCTGTGAAACAACAACACGTTCCGCACCGTTGATCACGAAGGTTCCCTTCGGAGTCATATACGGAATCATGCCCAGATAAACATGCTGCTCCAGGGTCTGGAAGTCCTCGTTTTCGGGGTCTTTGCAACTCAACTTCATCTTGGCTTTCAACGGCACACTGTATGTAAGGCCGCGCTCGATGCACTCCTCGATGGTGTAGCGGGGAGGATCGATATAATAATCCAAGAATTCAAGTTCGAAATTGTTTCGCGCGTCGGTGATAGGGAAATTCTCCTTGAAAACCTTGTAAAGGCCTTCATCCAGACGATTGTCCGGATTGGTTTCTATCTGAAAGAAATCTTTGAAAGACTTGACCTGGATATCGAGAAAATCCGGGTAATCAAACTTTCGTACCGATGCGAAATTTACTACTGTGGGGTCTTTTTTTGCCAAGGGACTATTAAATTATATCGTGTTCTATAACTGATCGCGAGTGAAGGAAGGGTACCCATTCAAGGGACAGAAGGCATCTGAATCAAATTCCATAGCAACAAGGAATAGGCACTCCGATTGGGGTCGGAGGCCCTATTCCTCGTTTGTATCAGGAAAGGATTACCTTACTTGATCTCGACTTCGGCACCAGCCTCTTCGAGGGCTTTCTTCAGGCTCTCAGCCTCATCCTTGGAGATGCCTTCCTTAACGGGCTTGGGGGCATTGTCGACAAGCTCCTTGGACTCTTTCAGACCGAGGGAGGCCATGTCCTTGACGGCCTTCACGACGCCAAGTTTCTTGGTCTGATCGGGAACACCCTTCAGGATCACGTCGAAGGAGGTCTTCTCCTCAGCGGCGGCGGCGGCACCACCAGCGGCGGGGGCGGCGACTGCAACAGCAGCGGCGGCGGGTTCAATGCCGTACTCCTCTTTCAGGACGTCAGCGAGTTCTTTAACTTCTTTAACGGTAAGGTTAACCAATTCTTCAGCAATAGCTTTGATGTCTGCCATGACTTTATTGTTTTTAAATGTTTTACAAATTTGTTTTTTTAACTTTTTATTTTGGCCTTTTCAGCGGGGGGCCGACCCGATTGTTTTGCGCAAGCTTAGGCCTCGCGCTCCTCCAAAGTTTTCAGCACACCGGTAATGGTATTGCCAGCCGATTGCAGCTGCGACAGCACGTTCTTGACGGGCGACTGCAGCAGAGCAACCACGTCGGCGATGAGCTCGTTCTTCGACTTGATGTTGACAAGTTCGTCGAGATGCTCGTGGCCGATATAGAAGCACTCCTCAACATAGGCACCTTTGAGAATGGGTTTCTCAACGTTCTTCTCAGCAGCGCGGAAGTTCTTGATGAGCTTGGCGGGAGCATTGTTGGTGGTCGAAAGCATTATGGCGGTTTCACCCTTGATCACAGGGAAAAGCTCGGAATAGTCGAAACCCGACTTCTCGAGTGCCTTGATGAGAAGAGTGTTCTTAACAACTTCCAGCTTGACCTCGTTGCGGAAAGCGGCACGACGCAGCTTGCTGGTCTGCACCGAATTCAGGCCTCCAATGTCAGCAATGTAGAGACTGGCATAACCCTTGATCTCTTCGCACAGAGCGTCGATGTGCTGGTCTTTCAGGTCTTTTCTCATAATGTTTCTTGATTAATAAAAATGTTACAACGTAGCGGCTTTGGTGTCGACTTTGACGCCGGGACTCATGGTGCTGCTGATAGCGATGCTCTTCACATAGGTACCCTTTGCGGCACTGGGTTTGAGCTTCATGATCATCTGCAGAACCTCGCGGGCATTGTCAACAATCTTCTGGTCGTCGAAGGAGCACTTGGCAACGGCGGTATGGATGATACCGAACTTGTCGACCTTGAAGTCGATCTTACCGGCCTTGGCTTCCTGGACAGCCTTGCCAACTTCCATGGTAACGGTGCCGGTCTTGGGGTTCGGCATCAGTCCACGGGGACCGAGGATACGTCCGAGAGCACCAATCTTGGGCATGCAGCTGGGCATGGTGATGATGACATCAACATCCGTCCAACCACCCTTGATCTTGGTGATGTACTCGTCGAGTCCGTAATAATCGGCACCGGCGGCCTTGGCTTCCTCCTCCTTGTCGGGAGTGCAAAGTACAAGAACGCGCACAGTCTTACCCGTACCGTGAGGCAGGGTCACGCTGCCGCGCACCATCTGGTTGGCCTTGCGGGGGTCGACACCCAGACGCACATCGATATCGACAGAAGCATCGAACTTGGTGAAGGTGATATTCTTCACAATGCTCACAGCCTCTTCGAGCGAATAGACTTTGCTACCGTCAAACTTGGCGACAGCCTCTTTCTGTTTTTTTGTCAGTTTTGCCATTTTGGTCTGTTTTTGTGGTCAACGCATGTTCGCTCTCGCTACTGATGCTACCACTGTTCTTAACTCTTTTTTTTTACTTCTTCAGGGGATTCTCACCCGTAACGGTGATACCCATGCTGCGGGCAGTGCCGGCCACCATGCTCATGGCGCTCTCAACGGTGAAACAGTTGAGGTCGGGCATTTTGGCTTCGGCAATCTGGCGCACTTGCTCCCAGGTGACCGAGGCGACCTTCACGCGGTTGGGCTCGCCGGAGCCCTTCTGCGCCTTGGACATCTCTTTCAGCTGGACAGCAACAGGAGGAGTTTTCAGTACAAAGTCAAAGGACTTGTCCGTATACACAGTGATGATGACAGGCACAACCTTGCCAGCCTGATCCTGGGTACGGGCGTTGAACTGCTTGCAGAACTCCATAATGTTCACACCCTTTGCACCGAGAGCCGGTCCAACGGGAGGAGCGGGGTTGGCAGCACCGCCTTTGATTTGCAATTTAATCAATCCTGCAACTTCTTTTGCCATTGAATTAAATTTTAAATAGGGTTAGTTGATTAGGGGTTACTGTTCCTTTTCTACCTGCGAGTAGCTGAGCTCGAGGGGAGTCTTGCGTCCGAAGATCTTGACCGTAACTTTCAGTTTCTTCTTCTCGTCGTTGACTTCCTCGACGACACCGATGAAGCTGTTGAAAGCGCCATCGATGACTTTGACATTCTCGCCCACAATGAAACGATCCATGGCGTCGGCGTTTTCAACCTGCTCATCCATCTTGCCGAGGATGCGGTTGATTTCGGCCTGACGCATAGGAATAGGCTTGCCCTCGCGCTCGCGCAGAAAGTCGAGAACATTGGGCAGGTTCTGGATGACGGGGATAATCTCATCGCGCAAGTCGGCCTCGATGAGGACGTAACCCGGGAAATAATTGCGGTCCTTGACCACCTTCTTCCCGTTGCGGATGGCGACCACCTGCTCGGTAGGAATCAGCACCGTGGGCACATCGTTGCTCCAGCCACGCTTGGCCATCTCGCTTTCAATGTACTCCTTGGCTTTCTTCTCCTTGCCGGCAATCGCACGGATGACATACCACTTTTTTTCCTGTTGTTCCATTGCTAGTATAAAAAACAGTGAAAATAAACTTAAAACCCTGCTGGCTGAACAGTCACCGCCACCGGCCTCAAAAAGATTTGGGAAGCAAGGCCAAAGGCGTCAGTGTGGCTGCCCTTTTATCCAAGCAGATTATAAAAGTTTCCGAGCAGACCCTTCCAGCCGCCGCTCTGCACACCGAAAATGATGTCCATAGCGAAGACAATCAGGGCAATAATAATGGAGGCAACGGCAACGACCACTGCGCTGCCCTGCAACTCCTTGAACGTAGGCCACGACACTTTGTGCACCAACTCGTCGTAGCTCGACTTCACATATTCACCAAACTTTGACATTTCTCTTTAAACTAGTTTTTTTTATTGGCAGGGGCAGAGAGAATCGAACTCCCAACCACGGTTTTGGAGACCGCCATTATACCATTTAACTATGCCCCTGTAAAGCCGCGCCGCTCTTGGCGCGGCTTGAATCAATCGGTCACTGAAACTTATTCAATGATCTTGGTCACCTGACCGGAGCCAACGGTGCGGCCACCCTCGCGGATAGCGAAGCGCAG
>CALGCG010000046.1 GCA_937884485.1 uncultured Bacteroidales bacterium | reverse complement strand
CCGACAAGCTGTCCCAGCTTGCTGTCGTTTGCCTTCTTCGATAACTGAAAATACAAGTCGTTTATTTCAAAGCCACAAACACCGATGATATTATCTCTCGCATCTCGAATCGGTGTATACACGTACCGTGCTCTTTCCCAGGTATCGGGAATATCCACGGTAGGGCTCAGAACATAGTAAGTACCTTTTGTGAATTCCGATTCGCAGGAGTCAAAGAAGTCGGTTTTCATTTCGTTGCTCCATCCGCTGTGGAAGGTCAGATTGCCTTCCTTAGCCGTGGAAAAGGATCCTCGATACAGGGCAATTTTATTGTTAACAGTATTCTCGGAATACAAATTGATGTATTTGAGATAAATTCCGTTGTGCAGTTGTGGGTCGGACTGACCGTTGACGGTTGTATCCAAAATATAGAATGCACCGCTGTTTGGAGCAAGCTGCATATTCAGATAAACGGTGTTGTATAGCTCGAGCTGTAAAGTCGAAAGCGCCTCGGTGTTGTTCTTCAAATCTTCAAATGCAAGATTGTTTTCAACCAAAAAGCTTTCCAACGCTTCTTCGATCTGATCAGAGAAGGAAAGGGCGTGAGCCGCAACCTTGTCGTAGTCGTCCTCAATGGAGTCCGTGTAAGACAAAAGCTGGGTATCCAGTACCTCCATGAGACCATGGAGCTCGTCAAGCAGTCCTTCGAGGAGTCCATGATGAGGGGACCTCTCGCAAACGAGAAGATCGCCGGAATCAAGATCTGCCTCATGGATGCAAAGCTCCACGAGGATACCATCCACAGGGGACCCGCACAGATCATCCCCGCAGTCAGGGACGGTATCTATGGAGCAATGTGTTCTGCAGGAAGGATCCTCTTGGAGCCTATGCAGAAGGTATTCATCAGTGTACCTCCAGACTACATGGGTGGAGCAGTCAACCTGATCAACCAGCGCCGTGGAACAATCCTCGAGATGGGACAGGAGGGAGCAGACTCCACCGTCACCGCCGAGGTGCCTGTTGCAGACATGTTCGGATTCTCATCCGATGTCCGTGGATCCACCCAGGGACGTGCAATCTGGTCCATCGAGAACGCAGGATTCAAGCAGATCCTCCCCGACCTCCAGAAGAAGGTTGTCGGAGAGATCAGGACCCGTAAGGGACTCAACCCCGAGCCCTACGACGCGAATTACTATTCCGGTCTGTAAACCTTAAATACAAAACCCCTTATTGCTAAAAAATAAGTTCCTTAGGAGGAAGAAAAATGGCAGAGAAAGAGCACATGAATTTGGTCATCATCGGACACGTCGACCACGGAAAATCCACCCTTACCGGAAGGATTCTCCTCGAGACCGGTGCAATCGACCCCCACATCGTCGAGAAATACAAGAAAGAGGCAGAGGAGAAAGGAAAGGGATCCTTCTACTTCGCATGGGTCATGGACGGACTCAAAGAGGAGAGGGAGAGGGGAGTTACCATCGATGTCGCCCACAAGAAGTTCTACACCGACAAGTACTACTTCACCGTCATCGACGCACCCGGTCACCGTGACTTCGTCAAGAACATGATCACCGGAACCTCCCAGGCAGACGCCGCAATCATCACCTGTTCCGCAATCGAGGGACCCCAGGCACAGACCAAGGAGCACGTCTTCCTTGCAACCACCCTCGGTGTCAAGCAGATCATCGTCGCCATCAACAAGATGGACGCAGTCAACTACGACGAGGCCAAGTACAACGAGGCCAAAGAAGCAATGATCAAACTCATGAAGATGGTCGGAGTCAAGACCGATGAAGTCCCCTTCATCCCCACCTCCGCATACATGGGAACCAACATCAAAGAGAAGTCCGCAGAGACCGGCTGGTACAAGGGACCCTGCCTCATCGAGGCCCTCGACAACCTCAAGGTCCCCGAGAAGCACACCGACAAGCCCCTCAACCAGGTGAAGTTCGCCTACATCGGCGATGCCCGCTACAACATGGGCAACAGCCTGATGGTCGGCGGCGTCAAGATGGGTATGGACATCCGCATCATCGCCCCCAAGAAGCTCCAGCCTTCGAAGGAACTCGTCAAGAAGTGCCAGGAAATCGCCAAGGAGACCGGCGCCAAGCTCACCGTCACCGACGACGTCGAGAAGGGCGTGAAGGGCCTCGACTTCATCTACACCGACATCTGGGTGTCCATGGGCGAACCCGACAGCGTGTGGAAAGAGCGCATCAAGATGCTCATGCCCTACCAGGTCAACGCTGCCCTCATGAAAAAGACCGGCAACCCCAAGTGCAAATTCATGCACTGCCTGCCCGCCTACCACAACCTTGAGACCAAGGCTGGCCGCGACGTGAACGAGAAGTTCGGTCTCGACGGCATCGAGGTCACCGAGGAGGTCTTCGAGAGCGAGAACAGCATCGTCTTCGACGAGGCCGAGAACCGCATGCACACCATCAAGGCTGTCATGGTTGCCACCCTCGGCGACTAAGCAGTTTTGAGTTAGGAGTTAAGAGTTAAGAGTTAAGTCAGCCCGCCTCAGGTGCTCCTCTTAACTCTTAACTTTTGGCTTTTTTCGTTTTACAACTCATAATTCATAACTCATAACTTAAACTATGTGGTTTACTAACTTACTCACTAACGGAGGTGTCGGCACCACGGTGCTGATGCTCTCTGTCTCTATCTTTGCAGGCTTGCTCTTGGGCAAGTTCAAAATCAAGGGCGTGACCCTTGGCATCACCTGGGTGCTCTTCGTGGGCATCCTCATCAGCGCCCTCGGCGTGCAGTGCAACGGCGAGATGCTGCACATCATCAAGGAGTTCGGACTCATCCTCTTCGTCACTGCCGTGGGTCTGCAGGTGGGTCCCGGATTCTTCAAGAGCTTCAAGAAAGGCGGCCTGGCCATGAACGGCATGGCCCTTGTCAATGTGGCCCTCGGAGTGCTGATTACCTACATCATCGCCAAGGTGGCCGACCAGAGCCTCACCGACATGGCGGGTGTCTACACCGGCGCCGTCACCAACACCCCCGGCCTCTCGGCTGCCCAGCAGACCGTGCGCGACCTGGGCATGGGCGACGCTGCCGACCAGCTGGCCGCAGGCTACGCCGTGGCCTATCCCCTGGCCGTGGTGGGCATGATTGCCTGCTGCCTCCTGCTGCGTCCGCTGTGCCGCATCGACCTCAAGAAGGAACCCGTCACCGACGAGACCACCATCGAGCAGGCCGAGAAGAAAGCCACTCCCGCCTCGCAGCGCCACAAGGTCAACCTCATCCCCATCTTCGTCATCATTGCCGTCGGCATCATCGTGGGCTCCATACCCATACCCGTCGGCATGTCAGCCCCCGTCAAGCTGGGTCTGGCCGGCGGCCCGCTGGTGGTGAGCCTCATCGGCGCCTGGCTGGGCGTGAAGAAGGGCTGGTTCACCACCGAGTTCACCGAGAGCCATGGTGTATGGATGCTGCGCGAGGTGGGCATCGCCCTCTTCCTCGCAGGCGTAGGCCTCAGCGCCGGCGGCAGTTTCCTGGCCACCATCCAGGCCGGCGGCTACATGTGGGTCCTCTACGGCGTCATCATCACCATGGTGCCCCCGCTGCTCGTGGCCACCTTCGGACGCCTGGCGCTGAAGATGAACTACTACACCCTCATGGGCTTCATCGGCGGCAGCCACACCGACCCGCCGACCCTGGCCTTCGCCAACAACATGGCCCCCGACGGCTGCAAGCTGCCCAACACCGGCTATGCCACCGTCTACCCACTCACCATGTTCCTCCGCATCTTCACTGCCCAGTTGCTCGTCCTTCTGGCATAACGAAACCACACATCGCTATGAAGAAAACCCTGCTGTTAGCAACCCTTCTGGTCGCCGCTTTCGCCGCCTCGGCGCAGGACACCGCCGCCGTGCGCAAGGCCGGGAAAGTGACGGTCAAGCCCTACGGCTTCGTCCGCAACTACCTCAACGTCGACTCGCGCCGCATGATGACCGTCTGCGGCGGCGAATACCTGATGATTCCCTACGACGAGGACTGGAACCTCACCGAAGCCCAGGCCCAGACCCTCGGTGCCACCGACGACCGCTTCGACCGCAATGCCGTCCCCGAGGCCCACTTCCTGGCCCTCAGCACCCGCTTCGGCCTGGCCCTCGAGGGGGCGCACTTCGCCGGCTTCGACCTCGGCGGCAAGGTGGAAGGTGACTTTGCAGGCTTCGGCACCAGCAACACCGTGCTGCGCCTGCGCCTGGCCTACGTCACCCTCCGCCGCCAGAACGACTTCGGCCAGCACGAACTCCTCCTCGGCCAGGACTGGCACCCCCTCAGCGGCAGCATCATGCCCGATGTGCTCGGCATGGCCGCCGGCGCCCCCTTCCGGCCCCACAGCCGCACGCCGCAGCTGCGCTACACGCTCAACCCCGACGGCTTCGGCTTCACTGCCGCCGCCCTCTGGCAGTACCAGTACACCTCGCCCGGCCCCGACGGCGAAAGCACCGCCTACGCCAACCGCTCGCTGGTGCCCGAACTCTTCGTCGGACTCCACTACCGCTCGCGCCAGGTCTACGCCCAGCTGGGCATGGACTACACCAACCTCCTCATCCGCAGGGAGATTCCCGTAACCGACTTCAGCACCGGCGACGAGCTCTACAAACACCTCGACCAGGGCCGCTGCCACTCCTTCTCACCGACGGTCTACTTCCAGTACACGCCCCTCAGCGTGCCATTTGCGCTGAAATTCCGCAGCACCCTGGCGCAGAACCTCGGCCACCTCAACATGCTCAGCGGCTACGCCTGGGCCGTCAATGCCGACGGCGACATGGCCTACATACCCATGCTCGCCTCCGTCTCCTACCTCAACCTTGCCGCCTACGCCTCGCGCTGGCGCTTCAACATCTTCCTCGGCTACCAGAAAAACCTCGGCCTCGCCGACAAGGACTACTCCATCGCGGAACTCTACATGAAGAAAGGCGTGAAAAACATCAACAGCATCTACCGCCTCGCCCCCTCCGTCAGTTACAACACCAAGGCCTTCAACATCGGCCTCGAGTATGAGCTCACCGGCGTCACCTACGGCGACCTCGACCCTCAGGACGGCACCGTCCTCGACAACGACAACCTCCGCCAGGTCCTTGGCCACCGCCTCTGCGCCATGGTGAAATACAACTTTTAGCCAGACCTCTGCATCCGTACCCCCTCGGCACGGAACACTCCATGGCGGCATCTCTGTCCGCCATGTTTTTTTTCCGCCATTTCATTGCACCGTATAGGCCCCCGATTCGCCCCCAATTCGGCCCTTCCTATATACTTCCTATATAGTTCTTATATAGTTCCTATATACAGT
>CALGCG010000045.1 GCA_937884485.1 uncultured Bacteroidales bacterium | reverse complement strand
GCCGGCAAAGATGAGCGTAAGGCTGCCGATGATCGAGGTCCTGCCGTTGCGTTTCAGCTGCCGCAGGATGTACCAGCCCACAAGCGTCGTGGCCGCAATGCGGAAGAGGCTCAGGAAGACCTTGCCGGCAGTGCCGCCGAAGTGCATACCAAAGGCAAAACCTTCGTTCTCGATAAAATGCAGGCGGCACCACTCGCCAATCAGCGGTATGTCCTCGCCGAGGTGCATATTGGTCTTGACCAGGATTTTCACCACCTGGTCCACAACAAGAATGGCCGCCACCAAGGCGGCGTAGAGCCACAAACGTTTCTTATAGTTCATTGTTTCTCAAATTAATCTGTTCAACAAGTTCGTCGTACCATTCCTGTCCGAAGCGACGGATAAGCGGTTCCTTAAGGTATAGGTAGAGGGGTTCCCCCTTGCCTTTGGCGCAGCGGCAGATGTCCCACTGGTGGTAGTTCACCGCCGTGAACTCGCCGTAGTCCTCCACGCGGATGGGGTACAGGTGGCACGACACCGGCTTGTACAACCCCTGCAGTGCGCAGAGGGCACAACCGTCGGCGCCGTAGGTGATGAAAGCGCAGGCTCCGCCGTCGATGAGCGGAGTGCCGAGGTCGCCGTCCTTGTCGCGCACAGCCACGCCCTGGCTGGCCACCGCCTGGCGGCCCTGTTCGGTCATGCGTGGCAGGGCTTCGGTCAGCACGGCCTCCAGCTCCGCCACCTCCTCTTCCATCAACGGGGCACCGCTGTCGCCGTCGACGCAACAGGCGCCCTTGCAGAAGGAAAGGTCGCAGCCGAAGCACTGGTCGGCCACGTCGTCGGAGACTATACTGTTCTTCACTACAATCATTTCAGTACACTTATCATTTTGTCCGCCAGCACGGCAGCGAGTTTATACTTCGATTCCACAGTCCATCCCGCCACGTGGGGCGTGAGCACCGTGCGGTCGCTCCGCAGGAGGTACTGCATCGGCTCCGGCGCATCGGCCAGGCCGTCCTTGGTCATGTCCTCGTATTCGAGCACATCCAGTGCGGCACCCCGCACCTTGCCCTCCTCCAGACCCTGTGCCAACGCGACGGTGTCCACCACCGCCCCGCGCGAGGTGTTCAGCAGGAAGAAGGGCTTGCGCATGGAAGCAATGAAGCCGGCGTCGAGGTAATGGCGCGTTTCGTCGGTGAGCGGCACATGGAAACTGACCACGTCGGCCACCTCCTGCAGCTCTTCGAGCGACACCGCCTCAATGCCCTCCGGCGCATTGTATTTGTCGTAGGCCACCACCCGGCAGCCGAAGCCACTGAGCCTTTGGGCAAAGGCGTGGCCCATGTTGCCGCAGCCGATGATGCCCACGGTGAGGTTCCCCAGCTCGTAGCCCCGGTTCTCCTCGCGACGCCACAGCCCCCGGCGCACCTCGGCGTCGGCACGGGCAATGTTGTTCAGCAGCGCCAACAGCAGGCCTACCGTATGCTCGCCCACGGCATCGCGGTTGCCTTCGGGACTGTTGAGGCAGCGGACACCTTTGCTTTCCGCATATTCCACATCGATGGTTTCCATGCCTGCCCCTACCCTGCCGATGCAGCGCAGCGACGGCACACGGTCGATGAATGCACGGTCCACCACCACTTTGCTCCGCACCACCAGCCCGTCGCAGCCTTGCGCGGCAGCGATGAGGCTCTCATAGTCGTGCCCCGGTTCCACGCTGACCTCGAAGCCAGCATCGCGGAGCTTCTGCTCCAATACCTCATGGGTACGGTCGGATATGAGTATTTTCGTCATGATTGTGAGGGTATTGAGTAGACTTTACGGCTGCGGGCTCCGAAGATGCCTATGCCGCCGGATATGTTGGAGTGTATCTGTACCGGCTCGGAAAAGAGCGAGGAAAAAGGATCGTCGTCATAAAGCCGTGAGGATACCTCATAGAGATAATAGTCGCGAGAACAGGTGACGATTTCAACATAAAAAGTCGAGCCGCGATAGTTTCGCACCTTGAGGCTCACCTCATGGTCGGTGCCGGCAATGTTGTCGTCGGGAAAAGCCAGCACCGTGCCGAAGGTCTCGCCCGAACCGTCGCTTTCCAATATGGAGAAGATGTCTCCGCCCTCGGTGAGCATATAGTCGTTGCACGAGAAATCGCAGTAGGTGTTGTCCAACGCATTGCCGGATCGATACTCCTGGATGACTCGAATGAGGTAAAAGTTATCCTCGTCGGCAGGGTCGTGAAGGGTGAAGCGGATATTGCTTTTTCCGTCGGAATCAATATTGACAATCCTCATGTTGCTCACCTCCGCCCCGCGCGGCATCACCGTAGTGGCCGACACTTCGTCGTGCCCCGGAACATGCGCCCGCAGCCGCAGCCGGTCGCCCTCGGAGGGGCGGTAGTTCAACAGGTATCTGCCACCTTGCGCACTGTCTGCAACGGCCACTTCTGTCCCGTTGACTTCAAGCCTGATAGTGGCATTGTCGATGGGACGGAAATCGTCGGCAACAGCAAGGAAGTAGCGGCTGTAGCTGAGATTGACCCTGACCAAACTGTCGGGCTCCATACACGACATCACCACCACCTCCGGCTCCGCATACACCATGTCCACCTCCAGCTCTCTGGTGCATGCCGTCAGTGTCAATACCGTTGTCAATATGAATAGTATTTTTCTCATAATCATCACATTCAAAACTTATATATGTATGACACCGTGGGGATGATCGGGAACAACGAGAGCTGTTTCAATATAGGTTTCCTTTGGTAGGTGCCATCCACCAATTCATTGCGGCTGTCCCTGTAAATCAGGAAGGGGTTCTGCCGGTTGTAAACGTTGTACACACTGATGTTCCAAGTCCTTATGCCATGCTTCTTACGTTTGTGGAAGTTGACACTGATATCCAGACGGTGGTAGGATGGCATACGGAAGTTGTTCCGGTGCTCTATGTAGCCGTAGCGTGACCTGTTCATGCCGCCTACCAGCCAGTCCGATGCAGTTTGTCCCTGAAACTCCTGCAAGGCCAACGTGCGGGTGTCGCCGGTGGCATAGACCCAGGTGACACCGCAGTCGAACTTCTCGCTGGGTTTGTACTGCAGCGTGACGGACAGGTCGTGGATGCGGTCGAACTTGGCCGGGAACTCCTCGCCGTTGTTGATATCGTCGAAACGGCGCAGGGTTCGGCTCAGGGTGTATCCCACCCATCCTGTGAACTTGCCCACGGTCTTCTGTGCCAAGAACTCAATGCCATAAGCACGGCCATCGCCCAGACACACCTTGTTTTCCCAGCCCGTGCTGGAGCCCAAAAACGTGCTGCCGGGCCGGTACTCCATCAGGTTGTGCATCCACTTGTAGTAGCCCTCCACGGAGAAATCGATCCCCCACCGCGTGTAGAACACCCCCAGGGCCACCTGGTGGCTTCCCATGGGCGGTATGCGATTGGTGACAGGCACCCAAAGGTCGGTAGGCAAACTGATATTGCTGGTGCTCAACAGGTGGAGATACTGGGTCATATATGCATATCCAGTTTTAACCGAGAGGTCGTCCGTTATCATGAAGCGCCCACTCAGTCGCGGTTGCACCGAGGGATAGAATTTGCCCTCCACCAGAAAACCCGCCAAGGCCACACCGGCATTGACCTTCAGCGCGTCCGTCAGGCTCCAGTCGTCCTCGCCATAGAGGGTCATCTCCTCGGCCCTGACACGGCTTTCGCCCAACTTGCTATTGATGTTTTCTATCACATTGCCCGTCTCTTCCAGCTTCAGCTTGAACCCCGTCACCTCGGGCGTGAAAAGGTGGTGCGTCACCACCCCTCCAAACTTGATATCGTGCTCCGGCAGCGGTGTGTAGTCGAAATCCACCCTCGCCGTAAAGTCGCGGATTCCCGAATTGTAGTCCATGGCCATCTCCTCGTCCTCGCGGCTGCCGTCAGCCTCTGTGTAATGGGCTTCGATGCCGAAGTCCAGGCTGTTGCGATAGCGCGTGTACGACCCCGTCACGTTCATGAAGAGCCTCGGATTGAGCACATAGTTCCACCTGACGGCAGCAGCCATATTGCCCCAGCCATACTTCATGCCCGACTTCTCCAGATTCCGTGAGTCGTCGTCAGAACGGTCCGATTCCAAATCCATATATATCGCGTCGTTGCCCATATAGAGCGTTGCATAGAGCCGGCTGCGGTCGCTGAACTTGTGCGTCACCTTGGCATTGAGGTCGTAGAAATAGTATCCCGCGTTGATGTCGTCCATGTCGTTCTCTGCCGATGCAATGGCCATCAAGGGGCGCAACAGCGCGTCCAGATAGGTGCGCCGCAGCGACACGCTCATCGTGGTCTTTTCTTTCACTATGGGTCCTTCCATCGAGACCTTGGCGGCAATGGCGCCCAACGTCACGCACCCATGCCATTCCTTGTCGTTGCCGTTGTTGGTGGCAATGTCGAGCACGCTGGAGATGCGTCCCGCAAAACGGGCCGGGAAACTGCCTTTGTACAGGGTGACATTCTTGACGGCATCGCTGTTGAAGGCGCTGAAGAACCCTCCCAGGTGGTTGACGTTGTATAGCGGTATGCCGTCCAGCAGGAAGAGGTTCTCGTCGGGGCCGCCGCCGCGCACATAGATGCCACTCGTGCCCTCCATACCGCTCTGCACTCCCGGCAGCAGCTGTATGGCTTTCAGCACATCGGCCTCGCCGAAGAGCACCGGCACCATCTTGATTTGCTCCACCGGCACCTCGATGGCACTCATCTGGCTCACCGTCGGCATACCGGCTCGCTCGGCCGTGATGGTCACCTCCTGCAGGTCCACCGACGGCTCGAGCCTCACCTCCAGCGTCCTGTCGCCGGCCAGCTCCACCTCGAAGGTCTGCGGGGCATAGCCGATGTAGCTCACCTTCAGCGTGGCATGGCCAACGCCGGGGGTCAGCGTTAAACGTCCGCAGGCGTTGGTCACCGTGCCTTTGCCCGTGCCGGTTTCCAGCACCGTGGCGCCGATGAGGGTTTCGCCGGTACGGGCATCGCTCACCGTACCGTCAACCGTCTGGCCCGCAGCCCACAGCGGCCACAGCCCAAACACCATCATCATTAATAGCGCCCTACGTTTCATTGCGTCAATTCTTTATTGCCTCGTCTTCTTCGTATTCGCCTTGCAACGGATTCCTGCGCTTGCTCACCCGGGGCCGGCGGTATTCCATTATCGTCTCGCCTGCCACCACGCCCGTCGGCACGGCAATGATGGAGTAACCGAGGAGCATCACTATCACTGCCAGGAAGCGGCCGCCGGTCGTCACCGGCACCACGTCGCCGTACCCCACCGTGGTGATGGTCACCACAGCCCAGTAGATGCCCGTCGGGATGCTCTTGAAAGCCGGATTCACCTCGCTCTCGAACGTGTACATCAACGTACCCAGAATCACTGCCGCCACCAGCATGAACATCATAAATATCAGTATCTTCACCACGCTGTTGCGCAAGGCGTTGAGCAGGTGGAAGGCCTCCACCTGGAAACGCTCGAGCTTGAAGATGCGGAAGATGCGCATCACCCTCAGCAGTCTCAGCACCGTCAGCGCCTGGGTGGCGGGAACAAAAATGCTCAGCCAGGCCGGGAAGATGGAGAGAAAATCAATCACTCCCCAGAACGAGAGGACATACTTCCGCGGATGTTTCAGGCAGTAGATGCGCAGATAGTATTCGAAGGTGAAAATCAGGGTGAACGCCCATTCCAACACCTTGAAAATGATGTACGACACCGACAGGTGGACGCGGGTGTTCATGGTCGAGGTGGTGCCCGTCAGGCTGTCCACCAGCAGCAGCACGATGTTGGCCATAATCAGCACCAGCAGCCACACGTCGAAACGCTTGCCCGCAGGGGTGTCGCTCTTGAAGATGATTTCGAAGATCTGCTTTTTCGTCAGATTACGATAGCGCTTAGGTATCAGCCACTTGAACAGTACCGTGTGCATCACGTTGCCGATAGCGCCCACAAAACGGTTGAGTATTCCGAGGTAGTCCACCTCCGAAAGCCGCTTCCTAACGCGCCAAAAAGCATTCACAACACTGTCTATCAGTTTCATATCCTACTGTTATTTCCCTTTTATCACGAGCATATTCTCCCGCTCCGCCCTGAACACCTCCCTGGCGGCACGCTGCACATCGGCAGCCTTCACCTGCCTGTAGGCCTCGGGCTCGTTGTTGGCCAGGGCCGTGTTGCCCAGCCACGTGTAGTGGCACAGCGACAGCGCGCGGTCCGAAGCCTTGTACTGCGAGTAGACGAAGGTGCTCTCGTACTTGTTCTGCACCTTCTCCATCTCGCGCTCCTCGACGCCGCGTTCCTGCAGGTCGCGGGCCTCTTGGCGCATGGCGTCGGCCACACGCTCCACCTCGACGCCCGGCAGCAGCTTGGCGCTCATCATCATCAACCCTGCATCCGTCTCGCCGCTGATGTACACATCGGCCTCCGACACCAGCTTGCCCGGGCGGACGATATGGTTGTACACACGGCTCGACGGCCCATTGCCCAGCACATCGCTTATCAGGTCGCAGGCCCTGAAGTCGCCACCGAAATAGCCGCACATGGGCCATGCCATGTAGAGCGCCGTGGCGGGCACCTCGCGCTCCACATCAAGACGCCGCGGTTCCTTTTGTTCCGGCTCGGCCGGATAGTTCCTTTCCGCGGCATAGCAGCGTTCCGCCGACGGCTCGCTCCATCCGCCACAGCCCCAGGCTTCGACCACCATCTGCACCATCCGCTCGCTCTCCAGGGGTGCGGCTACTGCCAGGATGGCATTCTCCGGGCGGTAATAGCGACTGTGGAACGCCTGCACATCCGCCAGCGTGGCCTCGCCGACATGGCGGATGTCAGCCCCGATGGTCGGCCAGCGGTAGGGGTGCACCTTGTAGCACAGCGGACGCATGAGCAGCCACATGTCGCCGTAGGGCTGGTTCATGTAGCGCTGGTTGTACTCCTCCGTCACCACCCTCTGCTGCACGCTGAGGGCCTTGGCGTTGAGGGCCAGGTGGGTCATGCGGTCGGCCTCGAGCATCAGGGCCGTCGCCAGCCCGTCGAGGGGCACGGTGAGGTAGTAGTTGGTGTAGTCGTTGTTGGTGAAGGCGTTGTCCTCGCCGCCGAGCGACGACACCACGGCGTCGAAGTCGGGCACACGCTCCGTGCCGCCGAACATCAGGTGCTCGAAGAGGTGCGCAAAGCCCGTCCGCGACGGATCCTCGTCGCGCGCGCCGACGTTGTACAGCACATTCACCGTCGCCAACGGCGTGTCCCACGCCTCGTGCGCCACCAGCGTCAATCCGTTGTCTAATATGTATTTCTTGTATCTTATCATAAAAAAACAAACTGCAAAAATACAAAACTTGTGCGACATGGACAAAAAAAAGTTCGCCGCCACGGCGGAAAGTCAATATTTTTATGTATTTTTGCAAAATGAAAAACCTCCCGCAAGGGAACATAAACCATTGTTATGCTTGACATTATCCAACAAATAGACATTGTAGAGATTCTCAGTGCGTTCATTGTCATGTTCGCCATCATCGACATCACGGGTTCCATCCCCATCTTCATCGGCATGGAGGACAGCGGCAAGCACATCAAGCCCCTTCAGGCCACGGGCGTGGCCCTGGGCCTCTTCGTGGCTTTCTTCTTCATGGGCGAGGCACTGCTCAATCTCTTCGGCATCGACATTGCCTCCTTCGCCGTGGCGGGAGCCTTCGTGCTCTTCCTGCTGGCGCTGGAGATGATCATGGGACGCGAGTTCATCAAGAACGAGAGCACCGGCTCGGGCGCCAGCATCGTCCCCGTGGCCTTCCCCCTCATCGCCGGCCCCGGCGCCATCACCGCGCTCCTCTCCCTGCGCGCCGAGTACGCCACCGTCAACATCATGCTCGGCCTCCTGCTGAACATCGTCATCGACTATGTGGTGCTCGTCCTGCTGAAGAAAATCCAGCGCTGGCTGGGCGACGAAGTGGTCTTCGTGCTGCGCAAGTTCTTCGGCGTTATCCTGCTGGCCATTGCCGTCAAGCTCTTCGCCAGCAACATCGCCATCGTCATCCACAACGCCAGCCTCTAACCCTCCCGCATACACCGACCGCGAGGCCCGCCCCCGGGCGTCGCGCACAAAGACCCACAGCTC
>CALGCG010000044.1 GCA_937884485.1 uncultured Bacteroidales bacterium | reverse complement strand
TGAATTGAATAAAAAGGAATAAATAACTTAAAAACAATCCCTGAATCCTCCCCCTTGGGGGAGCCATAGGGGGCCTTCAACATTATGATAGAGCATAATCTAACTCTCGCGTGGCGGCAATTGGTAAAGTACCGCCTGCAATCAGCGGTCAGCATCGTGAGTCTGGCCATCGGCTTTGCCTGCTTCGCACTGGCAAGCATGTGGATAAAGTATGAGACGACGTATGATGCGTTCCATAAGGATGCGGACAGGATGTACGTCTTGATGCGCTCCTTGAACAGCAGATTGACAGGATATGACTGGCAGGTGGCTTATGAGAACTGCGACAGTCTGGTCAAATATTGTCCCGAGGTGGAGGCCTATACCAGTTTCGACCACATGGATTATCAGAAAGTATTGCAACACGACCGGCAACTTACGCCCAATGCCAAAGTGATTTCCTGCGACAGCACTTTCCTGAAGATGTTCAACGTGCGGTTGGTAGCCGGCACATGGGACTTCCTGCATCGGGACAATCAGATTGCCGTCACCCGAGAGATGGCCCAACGGCTGTGGGGCGATGCAGAACCGCTGGGGCAAGAGGTGACGATGCCGAACTATCATGCAGGCGGAAACTTCACGGTGACAGCCGTCGTGGAGGGATGGGAGAGTCACAGTTGTCTGCCTTTCGAACTGCTGCGCAACAACACCTATTTGAGGAATGCAAAACAAACGGGTGGGGCCAACTATCCTTTTTCTTATGCATTCTCTCATGTCTGGCGGCTGTCGGAGCATGCCGATGTGGAAGCCATCAACAAGCGGCTTGATACGTTGCAGATACATCAGTCAAAAGGGGCGAGCTACGCGGTGGAAGTGACGGAGAAATTCAAACTGATACCGCTGACGGAGCTTCGTCACGTCCAGTTTTATCTCGATGTGAAGGTGAAGGTGGAGCACATCCGCCTGTTTGCCCTTGCGGGCGGGTTGCTTATCCTGTGTGGTCTGCTCAACTACCTGACGATGTTCATCAACCGCCTTTTCATC
>CALGCG010000043.1 GCA_937884485.1 uncultured Bacteroidales bacterium | reverse complement strand
CCTGTGCGGCACGTATGTGGCCACCAGCAGCGGCGATGTCGTCGTCCGTCACTTTCCAGCCTATGACGTAGGCGGCCATCATGTGGCTGTAGGCCTCGTCGTCCATCGTGCGCAGCAGCTCCACCACCCCTTGTGCCCCTTGGCTGAAACCCATCAGGATGAAGGGGCGGCCGCCGTTGCGGTGCTTCAGGTAGTGGTCGAAAGCGCGCCGCACGTCGCCCATGGCCAGCGGGGCCCGCGTGGCAAGTAGGGCATCGGAGGTGTATGACTCCAGCGTACACTGGCGGTAGTAGGGCGAGAAGAAGTTGAACCCCTCGCCGTACATGTGGTCGATGCCCTGCATCTCGCCCAGCAGCAGGGCGCGGATGCTGTCGAGGGTGATGTCGGCATGGTGCATCACAGAACCATTGTGCATATAGTCGGCGGTCTCGGTGGAGGTGATGTAGAACAGGTCCACATCGCAGCCACGCTCCGCCGTGTACCACATCGAGGTGTCGGCATAGTCTACTCCGGCTTCATGGCTGCAGCCAGCCAACGCCGCCAGTACGGCCAATGCTATGGGTATGATTGCTATTCTCATCTCAATATTTTATTCCGTTGGATTCCAACAATGCCCGTAGGCGGGCTACCTCTTGCCTAAGGTTGACAAATTCCGCGTCCTGTGCTTGTCGGTAGCCCGTGCGAGCGGCATGCATGCGCTCCTTGATGCCTCCCTGCTCTACAAACTCTTTTTCCAACCGCTGCAGTGCCTGGTTGAGCATGGCGTCGGTCTGATGGCAGAGCGTCAGGGCGGTATTGGCCATTTCTTCGTCGTTCCACTTCATGAAAAGCGGCTGATAGTCACTATCAACTAGTACTCCACCCGGTCCCCTTTCCTCTCCCACATGCGGAAGCTCTCCTGCGCTTCGTCGCGCAGCAGGGGGCGGATGGGGAGGCGGCGATGCTCCAGGGGGAGCTCCAGTTCCTCGTAGATGAAGTCGTCGGCGAAGCCGATGTCCGCGGCGTCTTTGCGCGTGTTGCCGTAGAAAATCTGCTCGATGCCGGCCCAGTAGATGGCGCCGAGGCACATCGGGCAGGGCTCGCAGGAGGTGTAGATGGTGCAGCCTTCGAGGTGGAAGGTGCCCAGCCAGCGGCAGGCCTCGCGGATGGCCGTCACCTCGGCATGGGCCGTGGGGTCGGTGTTGAGAGTGACGCTGTTGGAACCCTCGGCAATGATTTCGCCGTCCTTCACGATGACGGCACCGAAGGGACCGCCGCCGCGCTCCACGCTGGCATTGGCCAGGGCTATGGCGCGCCGCATGAATTCTTTGTCTTGTTCCACGGGGTGACTATCTTTTGTTCGGATGCAGCTTGCGGTCCACCTTCAGACCCCAGCGCAGCTGTTTGACACTCGATTTGGAGAGGGTGACTTCGCACGGGCGACCGCCGACTCCCTCGAAGAAGAACGCCAGCCGCTTGCCGCCGAGGAACTTCTTCTGCACCACGCAGTTGATTTCTATCTTGTCTTTCAGGCGTTCGCCCATGCAAGTGCGTGCGGGCATGGACACCGTGGTGCCGGGCTCGCGGTCGAAGAGCGTCAGCAGCGTGTCCAAGGCCGCGATGGCCGCCTCGCGGTCGCCGCCCAGCCACAGGCACACCTCGTCCTCCACTTCAATCGACGCGGACGAGGTGGCGCTGGCGACACTCAGCAGGTCCTGCTCGTGCTCCAGGCTCAGGTAGTAGCCATAGGTGCCGTCTTCGTCCAAGTAGGAAAAGACGGAGTATTCCTCTTCGTCGTTGACCTCGATCTCGGCGGACTCCATACGTACGCCGACGGGCTCGTTCTGCGCCATCGATGGCAGCGCCATGGCGACTGACAGACTTAAAATGAGAAGTTTATTCCACATATCCGTTTGTTTATTTTTCTGCAAAGATACGAAAACTTTTTATATAAACGGCGAATCTCTCTAATAAAACGAATGCTGCGCAGGTCGATGAAAGGCGAATAGGCACACCGCATGTTGCGGTGTGCTCGTTGTCTCCGTTGTCGTTAAAACAGACAGGACGCAATAAAAACCCGCCTTCTCCGTTATCCCTTTGGGAATTAGGAATTGGGAATTTGTAATTAGGAATTAGAAATTAGTAATTAGGAATTAATAATCTAAATTTATATGAACTACACTCTTCTCCTCGGAATACTGCTGCCCCTGGCGGGAACCATGCTGGGGTCGGCCTTTGTCTTCTTCATGAAGAAGGACATCCCCGACCGCCTGCAGAAGACCCTGCTGGGCTTTGCCAGCGGTGTCATGGTGGCCGCCAGCGTGTGGTCGCTGCTCATCCCCAGCATCGACATGGCCGCGGAGAGCGTTGTGCCCGCCGTCATCGGTTTCATGGCGGGCATCCTCTTCCTGCTGCTCATCGACGAGCTGACACCCCACCTCCACCTCGGCTCCCAGAAGGCCGAAGGCCCCCGCTCACGCCTGTCGCGCACCGCCATGCTGGCCTTGGCCGTCACCATCCACAACCTGCCCGAGGGCATGGCCGTGGGTGTGGTCTTCGCCGGCGAAGGGCAGGGCCTTACGCTCACGGCAGCCCTGGCCGTCGCCATCGGCATCGCCATCCAGAATATCCCCGAGGGGGCCATCATCTCCATGCCCATGCATGCCGAAGGCAACTCGCGCTGGCGCTCCTTCCTCATCGGCAGCCTCAGCGGCGTGGTGGAGCCCTTGGGCTCCGTGGCCATCATCCTGCTGGCCTCCGCCCTCAGCGCCGCGCTGCCCTACCTGCTGGCATTCGCCGCCGGCGCCATGATGTATGTCGTTGTCGAAGAACTCATCCCCGAAACCGCCCAGGGACGCCACACCAACCTCTCCACCATCGGTTTTGCCCTCGGCTTTGTCCTCATGATGGCCATGGACGTGCTTTTGGGTTAGAAGAGGCTCCAGGGTTCGATGTCCAGGATTTCGCTCAGGCGTTTGACTGCCATCAAGCCGAAGAAGAGGGCGCCGCCTTCGTGGGCCGGAGTGACGTCGTTGCCGTCGAGGTCGATGACCTGCAGGTCGACGTCGGCAACGCCGTTGGCGGTGAGGTAGTTGTAGAGGTTGTAGGTGTTGGCTATGGGCACGGTGATGTCCTTGCTGTTGTGGAAGAGCATCAGGCGTTCGGTGCCGCGGGGATGCCATCCGCGACAGAGGTTGTCGCTCTCGAAGGCCTCGAAGAAACGCCGTGCGAGGGGCGTGGTGGTGTCGGTGACGGCGGGGGTGGCATACTGGAAGATGGAGAGGGAGCCGACCTTGGCGTCGATTTCCTCGCGGGTGTAGCGCTTGCTGTAGATCCAGCTGTCGATGTGGCTCAGCACGGGCTCGATGAAGATTTCCTCGTGGGGTATGCCGAGGCGGCAGAACTCGTTGTAGGACAGCAGGACGCTGATGGCGGTGCTGGGCATGCCGGCAATGGTGGTGTCGATAAACTGGCGGTAGGTTTCGGGGATGTCGTAGCTGCCGGCGCCGGCAAAGGAGTAGGTGAAGTCGATGTCGGGATACTTCTCGGCCACGAGGCGCAACACGGCGACGGTGGTTTGGCCGCCCTGCGAGTAGCCTGCATTGAAGAGGGGCGTGTCCCAGCTGTAGCCCATGTCAGCCAGCAGTTTGCGTGCCGACAGGAGGGCGTCGATGCTGGCCTGGGCGTTGACGGCCGAGATGCAGTAGGCCTGGTGGTGATGGTCGGTGACGCCGAAGCCGTAGTAGTCGGCCGACACGGTGATCAAGCCGCTGGGGGCCATGCGCGTCTGCATTTCCAGTTCGCCGCGCGAGGGGCACTGGTCGGCGCGGTAGATGGTGAAGTGGTTGTAGAGCATCATGCCGCGGGCGGGGGCCCGGCGTGTGATGCTGCTGTCGAGGGCGATGGCGCCGGAGAGCATGATGGGCTCGCCGTAGGGGTCGGAGGAGGGGTAGACGAAGTTGTATATCTTCAGGCCTGATGGGCTGAGGGTGGTGGAGTCGGTGATGTAGGCCTCGGTAAGGGGCAGGTCGGTGGCCGGGGGCTCGGGTTCGTCGTCCTTGCTGCAGGCGGAGAGGCCCAGCGTAGCGGCGAGGAGAAAGAGGGCGATGCAACGGACCATTTTGCCTGCGGGGCTTTTCTTCTCTTCTTTCTGTTCGTGGATGGGTTCGAGGATGCTGCTTTCGATGGTCATGATAAGGGAGAAATTAAGTCCGGAGATGCTGATGCCGAAGTTGCCGCCCTGGCAGTGGCTGATGATGGTGCCTTCCATGCCGGCAAACTGACCTTCGACGATACGCACATTGGCGCCTTTCTTCAACTCGCTGTCATTCATCACATAGACCGATGCTTCGGCCTCCATCAGACGGCGTATGTTCTCGATTTCGACATCGGGGATGATGCCCGGTTGGCCGTGCCAGGAGATGATGTGGCTCACACCGTAGGCGCTGCGGACGGGTACCACGTCCGTGTTTCGTATCTTGACGAAGAGGTAGGAGGGGAGCAGTGGCACTTCTACGCTTTTCCAGCGGTCGCTCCATCGGTGGAGTTTGCGTTGGAGCGGCAGGTAGGTCTCGTAGCCAAGGTCCTGCAGCCGTTTTGCAGTGGCTTTCTCGGCTCTCGGATTCGTATATAGGGCAACCCATTGGGGCGTATTGTTCAGCATGCTGTCGTGGTCTTGGTCTTTAGGTAACGAGAAAGGGCTGTATTTATTGTTATCATTAGTAAAATAATACCTGCCGCCAACAGGACGAGGCCTGAGGGGCTGGGGTGCAGGCCGTCGATGACGGCGTGGGGAAGCCCGGCAATGCCGGAGGTGAGCCAGTCGCAGCAGCGGAAGAGCAGGTCGGCGAGCCAGGCGGTGAGGCTGCAGGGCAGTGCCATATAGAGAAGCGAAGAGAAAAGCAGCAAGGGGGCGAAGGGGATGATGAGGATATTGGCTATGAGGAAATAGGGCTGCACCTGATGGAAGGTGTTGAGGACGATGGGCAGCGTGGCAAGGGTGGCGGCAAGGCTCACGACGGCATGCTTCCAAACGGCGGAACGGAAAAGGGCAAGGGCTGGACGCGACACCAGGATGGCCGCTACCGAGGCGAAGGAGAGTTGCCAGCCTACATCGAAGAGCAGCAGGGGGTCGACCGTCAGCATAACGATGGCGGCAAGGGCAAGGATATTGAGAGATTCGGTGCGTCGGCCAGCCATGCGGTTGAGGATGAGGAACGAGAACATCAGCGAAGCCCTCAGGGTGGCTGGCGCCAAGCCCGACAGCAGTGCGAAAGTCCAGATGACAACGAGTTGCACTGTGCCGCGGAGGATGCGTCCTCGGCGGTCTTTTCCGATGCCAATCAGCAGCAGCCCTACCATGCCGGCCAGCATGCCTATATGCAAACCGCTGACACAGAGCAGATGGAGTATGCCGGCGTCGCGGAATTGGGTCTGGAGGCTCCGCTCCAGATCTCCGCGCCACCCGAGGGTCAACGCCTCGGCGAGGCCGCGTAGGCGCGGCGTCATGGGGCCCCTCTGCATGCGTCGCAGCAGCTTCATGCGCACGGATTCACAACGGGCCCGCAGTGAGGTGCTGTTCCGGGCGGTGACAATGTAATGGTCGCCAGTGATGTAAAGGGTGTTTCGGCGCGGGTCTACATAGGTGTGTGCCAACAGGCGGTCGCCGTAGCGCAGGACGGCGGCACAGCTGTCTTTGCGAAGGAAGAGCATTACGTTGCCACGGCAGGGATGGCCGTCGACAGCGAGTACATCGACCCGTGAGCGCCATGAGCGCTCGCGGGGAATGGGTGTTTCACCAATGCGTAAGGATAGGTAGTGGGGGCGTTCCTCTTGCGTGTCGCCAAGGCGGGTTCGCCAGTGGTGCGGGTCGTATTGTGGGTCGCTGAGGCGGCAAAGCGACGCCCCCAACGAGAAGAAAATCAATATAATGATGGGGAGGGAGAATGCCGGGCTTACCTTGCGGCAGAGGATTCTCATCGCGCTTGCCGCCAAGAGGGATAGTACAGCTACCGTCAGCCCAAGGGTGACGTCGAAGTCTGTGACATGATGTCCGGCGACAATTCCGGCTATCATGGCTACGGCAACGGGCACCAAAGGGGTCTTCCTCATGGCGTGGCGGCGGGGACGTGGATTAGAGAACCAGATGTTCCAGCTTCACCTTGGGCACGTAGTGGATGCCACCCTCGCGGTAATAGGCGTGGCTCTCCTCCTCGCCGATGGGCTTGAGTTCGATGCGTTCGTCGCCTTTGCCGATGGCCAGCACCAACAGGGGAGTGTAGGGCAGGGATAGGGATTCTTGCAGTTTTGCTCGGTTGAAGGCGGCGATAATCAGTCCGTTGAGGCCCATCTCAACGGCTTTGAGGAGCATGCTCTGCGCCGCGATGCCGAGGTCGATGTCCACCATGGGGTTCTCCGCCACCGTGGAACAGACGACGATGAACGCTTCGGGCTCTGTGCCGGGGAATGGGAGGTGCAGCTCCGGCAGGGCGGCGCCCATCTTGATGAGTGGTAGCACCTGGTCTGCACCGCTGTCGTGCGTCACCAACTTCATTCTCAGCACCTGCTGGTTGCGGGCCGACGGGACGCGTGTGCATACGGCAGCGATGCGCTCCAATTCGTGACGGCTCACCTTGTAGGCTTTCTTGTAGCCTCGTGTGCTGCGGTTCTTGGTCAGCAGCTCGTCGACGGTGTGACCTATCTTTTTTACCCTCGTTTTCCCATTTCCGAGGGTCTCTTCATAGCGTTTTTCAAGATAATTGTCGGCCATAATGGATAAAAAAGTTTAAGGTTTATGGTTTGATGTTTAAAGTTGATGTACAGTACGTTATAGGCGTATTGTGAATATTATACAAGTGCAAAGATACGAAAAAAATCAAAATTTTTTTGTCAGTTTCAAAAATCTTCGTACTTTTGCACCCGATTTCGAGAGAATGAGATTGCAAAAGAGCACGAGTAAAACGAGTGTTTTTTTTGTTAAGATTTCGAAGAAATAATGATCTGCTAGCTCAGTTGGTTTAGAGCGCTTGCTTGACAGGCAAGAGGTCACAAGTTCAAATCTTGTGCAGATCACCAAAGCAGCGACCCTCCGGGAGTCGCTGCTTTTCTTTTTATTCTCCTTTGGCCGCGGGACGCAGCTCTTCACGCCGCAGGTGTACTACGAACGACATATTCATAACGCTGATGCTCACGCAGAAATTCCCGTCTTTGCATCCTTTCACCAGTCGGCCTTTCAGACCAGCGAACTCACCTTCTGTGATGATGGCCTCGGAGCCTTTGACAAGCTTCGAGGTTTCATGGAGGAAAAACTTGCGCTGGCTGGCCTCGAAGCGGCGCACGGCCTCGATATCGCTCTCTGGCACTTCAATAATGCTATGAGCACTGGAGACGATATATACCACACCTTTGGTGGTGCGGGTTTGGTAGATTTGTTTGTTATTGATACGTGCGAAGAGATAGCAGGGGAACATGGGCTTTTCCGGCAAGGGGTTCTTTTTGAAACGTTTGTCCTTGCCTGCCAGCAGAGGTAGGTAATATTCTATAGGGGGATTGTCGTCACGAAAGTGCTCGGCGACAAGGGTCTCTGCATGGGGGTAAGTCATCACGGCTACCCAAGAGGATTTCTCAGTCAGCATGGTGTTTTGGGTTCTTCTGTTATTTCCTCCCATAACGGAAGACAAAGAAAAATATTGTACTCAAAAATGCAGGATAAAAGGTGTTGTCAAGAAAATCAGCGATGTAGACTTTCCAAGTGCAAAAACACGGGATTGTATAAAGTGCTGAGTATTAAATCGCGCAGTAGAAGTTTCGTCAATTAAGACACCCATCCTGTTTGTTAGAAATAGGAAATTTTTTTTTTCTAACAGGCTGTTTGGAAAATAATTTTGCCAATAAAAAAAAAAATCGTATTTTTGCACTTGGAAAAAATGATTGAAAATAGTCCGAAGAGACCATTGTAACAAGGAGTGAAAATGGTTGTCTGCGGACAGGCCTTCGCCGTGAGGGAAGGGTTTAATTCGATTTATGCAATTGTTTGATTATTAACCCGTACTGGTATGAATGCGAGTGCAAAAAATGGTGGGATAGGTCTTGTCTCGGATGCCTGTCATTGGGTCTCTGAGAGTCTTGCTTCCGCACCCCGAAGAGGGGAGGAAGAGTGGGGCGTTTTACACGCAAAAATGGAGGATTTTGGTCGCGAATTTAATAAAATGCTCCCCTTGGCCACCTCAGAAGAAGAAAAAATTGCCCTTCTTCAAGCTGGTCATGATGCCTTGTACCTTCTCAGTGGCAATGTCACCCGCGAAACAGAAAGACGGTATCTGGAGGTAGCACTTCCGATAGTTGAAAAACTGCTGGATAAGGCAATGGAGAAAAATCCCACATGGGAGCTCCCGTTTTTGAATCTCTTGCTCAATATCCTGTATTCCACGGTATTTCTCGACGGTTATGACCCAGTCTTCACCGATCGCCTGGTCAATTACACCGCATGCCGCCTTGATGCTCTCCGTTGTACAGAGACCCAACCCTCTCCCCAACTTCAAAAACTTTTCGACCTGGAAGAAGAACTCTTTCAGGAGGCGTAGGGGTATTGAGTCCTATAGACGTAGAGGGGCAGAGTCGATAGGATAGATTAGAGAGAGTCCGCCATTAATGATTCCACTTGCCTAGTTTTTTTATTAAATCATGAATATTTCCGTAGCAGGAACCGGCTATGTCGGTTTGAGTATCGCCACCTTGCTGGCGCAGCATAACGATGTCACTGCCGTCGACGTCGTTCCTGCTCGTGTTGAAATGGTTAACAATAAGAAATCGCCTATTCGAGATGAGTATATTGAGGATTACCTGGCCAACAAGCCGCTGAGCTTGAAAGCCACGCTGGACCAGGACGCCGGCTACCGCGATGCCGAGTTCGTGGTCA
>CALGCG010000042.1 GCA_937884485.1 uncultured Bacteroidales bacterium | reverse complement strand
ATCCGCAAGCTCATCGTGAAGTAACCCTATGGAGCGCCGGCGTCCCGCCGGCACCCAACCCCAACCCCCGCAGGGCACACGCCTTGCGGGGGTTTATTTATTCTCTGTAGAGACGCAGCATGCTGCGTCTCTACAGAAAGGGGTGGGAAGGAAATGCTAATTGTAAATATCCAGGATGTACCCGTCGAAGTGGGTACGGTATTCGTAGAGGGGGCAGCCCGAGGCGGAGCCCTCGAGGGGTTGGCCGTATTCGGTCTCGAACAGGGAGCCGCAGGCGCTGCACTTCAGCACTGCGCCGGCCCAGTCGGGGTCCGGCGTCAGGCGCACCTCGTGGTCGTTGGGGCAGGCGCATTCGAAGGCCACGAAGTCGCTGTAGCTGATGCGCCGCACGAAGATGCCCTTGTATCCGCGGTTGACGGTCACCGTGCCGCCGATGGTGGCCAGCGCGTTGAAGTCGGGCTGGTAGATGTCGATGCTGGCACCCTCGCCGAAGGGGGTGTCGCAGATGTTGTCGCGCGTGCAGGAAAGGGAAAGGAAGAGCGGGGCGGAGGAGAAGAAGAAGAGGCCTGCGCGGAGTGTCCGCGCAAGCCTTCTTTGTCTCGATGGTCCTCCCTTTCTCATTTTGCGGCGGGATAGTCCCCGTAGATGACCTTCAGCGCCACCTCGCCGACGATGCGTAGGCTCTCGCCGCTGACGGCCTCAAGGTCGTCGGAGGTGGTGTGCCAGTGCTCGAAGAAGGCGGTGTTGCCGTTGTTCTGCACGATGTCCACCATGGGTATGCCGCTGAGGCGGTTGACGTAGTAGTGGTCGTCCAGTATGGGGTCGGTGTTGAGGTTGACGAAGATGTCGCCGTAGCCGAGGGCTTTGGCGGCGTTCCAGAGCTTGTCCACGAGGCCGGGGGCGTAGTTGCGACTTATCTGCTCGCGCGTGAAGCGCGGATGCTGCGTGCCCACCATGTCGAAGAGGATGCCGTAGACGGCGGTGTAGAAAGGCACGTGGCGGTTGCGCACCCAGTGCTGCGACCCCTTGCACCATGTGTCCTCGTCGTAGACGTCGCTCCATTCCGGAGCCCCCTGGTCTTCCACGTCGAAGAAGAGGAAGTCCACGCCTATCTCCGGGGGCATCTGGCTCATCACGCGGGCCATCTCCATCAGCACTGCCACGCCCGAGGCGCCGTCGTTGGCTCCGGGCACGGGGCTGCGGTGGTGGGCGTCGTCGGGGTCGTGGTCGGCCCAGGAACGGCTGTCCCAGTGCGCTGCCAGGAGCAGCCTCTTCTCGGCCATGGGCCGCAGCGTGGCCACGATGTTCTTGCCGGGCACCGTGCTCTGGTCCCACAGGGTGGCCGTGAAGTCCTGCACCAGCACCGTGTCGCACCAGCGCGCCATCTGGCTGGCAATCCATCGGGCGCACTGCTCCCAGCCTTTGCTGCCGGGAATGCGGTTGCCGAAGGCCAGCTGGCGCTCGACGTAGGCATAGGCCGTATCGGCCGAGAAGGCAGGCGCTGCCACCTGCCGGTAGTCCACGGCGGCTACCGCCGCCGGGGCCTCTTCCCGATTATGTTTGCAGCCCGCCAGCGCAAGCAGGCAGGCTGCAACAATAAGGGTGAACGTTGAATTCTGAATCGTGAGTTTCAAGTCTTTTTCAGCTTTCGGTGTTCCTTGGTTGTCTTACTTCAGGCGCTCGGCATACTCGCAGGTGCGGGTGTCGACCTTGATGCGCTCGCCTTCCTTGATGAAGAGGGGCACGCGGACCTGCACGCCGGGCTCCACGGTGGCGTCCTTCATGGCGTTGGTGGCGGTGTTGCCGGCAAAACCGGGCTCGGTGTAGGTCACCACGGTCTCGATGAACGGAGGCAGCTCGCAGGTCAGCGGCGTCTCGGTGTCGGCGTCGACGGTGATTTCAACATACTGGCCGTCGCGCAGGAACTGCGGGGCGTTGATGATCTGCTCGGGGATATAGATCTGCTCGTAGGTCTCGGTGTGCATGAAGACGTGCATGTCGCCCTCCTTGTAGAGGTAGGTGTAGGGGCGGCGCTCCACGCGCACGATGTCGATCTTGGCACCGCTGGGGAAGGTGTTCTCCAGCATGCGGCCGGTCTTCACGTTGCGCATCTTGGTGCGCACAAAGGCCGCGCCCTTGCCGGGCTTGACGTGGAGGAACTCAACGATGGTGTAGATGTCGTTGTTGAAATTGATGCAAAGTCCGTTTTTGATGTCGGTCGTTGTTGCCATAAATGAGAATTGTTTTTATTTTTTTTTTACTTTTTTTGAAATTTCCTTTCTTTCGGTCTCTCGCCGAACCCCCTACTCTCCCTTGGCGGCGTTCTTCTTCTTCTCTTCGGCATAGAGGAGCGTGAGGCGGCGCAGGTCGTCCTTCATCTGGTCCAGCTCCTCCTCGCAGGCGCGGAAGCGGTGGCGCTCCATCATCCACCGCATGGCGATGGCCAGCGCCACGAGGATCATCGTCAGCGATAGACCGAGCATGGTGCCGTTGCTTTTGAGCATAAAATACACCACTGTGGCGCCGATAATCAGCACGTAGGATGCTATCTCATATATTTTTATTGCTGTCTTGTGGCTCATTTTTCTCTCGAGTTTGAAAATGCAAATATACGAATTTTTTTTCAAATAGAAATATTTTTTTGGCTGACGCCCCCCGCCGTGGCCCCGCCGACCCCCTCCTTTCCCTTCCGGCGGCGGCGTTTGGGCGTGAGCATCAATCGTTTTGCACCCCATCCGCCGCAGCGGTCGCCCCATCGCGTCGAGGCCCCCGATTCGCCCCCTCTTCGCCCTTTCTTCGCCCCTTCTCATATAGTTCCTATATCGTTCTTATATAGTTCTTATATAGTTCCTATATACAGTATATAAGAACTATATAAGAACTATATGTGAACTATATAAGAACGATATAAGAACGGCCGAATAGGGGCCGAATCGGGGGCGAATCCGGTACGGGGCGGGGGTGGGGAAAAGTGGTGCCTGCGCCGTTGTGTTCATTCAGTTTTTGCGGCGGGGGTTCTTGGGGAACCATCCGCGTGCCACACGTTTGCGCTGCTGGAAGAGTTCGATGATGGACCAGAAGCAGGAGAATCCCAGCACGCCGAGGAGTATGCTCGGCACGGCGGCGTCGACCAGGAGCGAGGCTCCGCACGCCAGCACCCCGGCCAGCGCGAAGAGGGGCCAGCAGCGGGTGCCCAGGTGGTATTCGGCCTTGATGACGAGGGGATGGAAGAGGCCTATGACGAGGAAGGTGGCGATGCCTATGATGAGTCCGTTGTAGTTCATGTTGTGTGTGTTTTTTTTGCTGTGTCAGGGTTCGAGGTCGCCGGGCCGGATGACGAGGTGGTCGGTGGTCATGCGTATCATGTAGGTCTGGACGATGGCTTTGAGGCGCAGGAGCATGCGCTGGCGGCGGTCGTTCTGTGCGGGGTCGGCGAGGAGGTTGTGCTGCAGCAGGGGGTCGAGGACGTAGTTGTAGAGTGCCGTGGGCTGCTGGCCGTCGAAGAGGAGGGTGTAGTCGCCCTCGATGTACTGGTAGACGTCGTTGCTGTAGTTGACGGCCCAGGGGGTCTCGCCGGGGTCGAGGATGTCCTTGCCGAAGGCGGCGTAGGGCTGGTCGTAGCCGAGGATGCGGAGCACGGTGGGCATGATGTCTATCTGCTGCATGACGCCGGGGCGGAGGCCTGTGGGCAGTTGGCCGGAGGGGTCGTAGAGGGCTATGGGTATGGAGAAGAGGCCCGTGGCGGTGAGGCTTTCGGGGTTCTGGAGCTGGTTGGTGTGGTCGGCGGTGAGGACGAAGAGGGTGTTGCGGAACCAGGGCTGGCGGCTGGCGGTCTTGAAGAACTGGCGCAGGGCGTTGTCGGCGTACTGGATGGTGCGGTGGATGGGCAGGGGGCCGCCGGTGTAGACGTGCTCGTAGCGTTCGGGGATGCGGAAGGGGTGGTGCGACGAGGCCGAGAAGAAGCCCACCATGAAGGGCTCCTGGAGGCGTTCGGTGATGGCCGTGGCGGTGAACTGGAGGAACTCCTCGTCCCAGATGGCCCAGTGGCCGTCGAAGTCGTTGCGGCCGCCGGTGCGGGGGTCGTCGCAGTATTCGCTCAGGCCCAGGTAGTGCTGGAAGCCGGCGCTGCGCGCAAAGGCCTGGAAGCCCATGGAGGAGTTGGGGGCGCCGTGGAAGAAGGCCGAGGCATAGCCCTTGCGGCCCAGGCAGTCGGCCAGGCCGCTGAGTTCGTTGAGCGACGAGGGGGTGAGGATGAAGGGCTCGACAAAGAAGGGCACCGAGGCCAGCGACGAGGGCATGGCGTCGATGCTCTTGCGTCCGTTGGCGAAGGTGTGCTCGAAGGTGAGGCTGTGGGCCAGCAGCGAGTCGAGGAAGGGGGTGTAGGAGGGCTGCGAGGCGCGGGAGGGGTTGTAGTAGCCTATGTATTCGCGCGAGAAGCTTTCGAGGATGAGCACCACGACGTTGCGGCCCGGGAGGAGAGCCACGGTGTCGGCGCCGGCAGGCACGTGGAGGGGTGTGTAGATGGCGGCGAGGTCCTCCTCGGGCATATAGTGCGGGTCCTTGAAGGGCCGTTTGCCGATGGTGCGTATGAGCGAGAAGGGGGTGTTGAGCACGATGGAGGCCTGCTGGGGGGAGTGGACGTACTGGTTGGCGTTGGAGATGGTGATGGGGCGTGTGTCGCGCGTGAAGCCGCCGCGCATGGCGAAGATGGCGAAGGGTATGGCCACGAGGAGGGCCAGGGAGTTGACGAGGTAGTAGCGGTGTTTGTAGTTCGTGGGCAGAGGGGTGGGGGTTGAGGGTTTGGCGTAGAGGAACCACAGGGCGGCGATGAGCGCCAGGCCGAGGAGGACGAGGTACCAGTGGCCGACGACCTCGGTGAAGAAGATGCCGCCGAGGTTGCCCTCGTTGCTGAACTCGGAGAAGAAGGTGGCGGTGGTGCGGCGGCCGGTGAACTGGGAGTAGACGGCGTCGACGAGGTTGAGCGAGAGGCCCAGGGCGTTGACCACGACGAATATCCAGCGGCACATGGTGTGCCACCAGGAGCGCTCCTTGAGGTGGAGGGGCAGGAGCATGAGGACTATCCAGAGGCTGTTGGTGTAGAGAATGGCCGAGGAGTCGAAGCGCAGGCTGCCGGCCAGCAGTTCGCCCATCGACAGCTGGCCCCAGTCGACAGAGAAGAGGTGCCAGTTTTCGAGCACAAAGGCTACGCGGGTGACCATATAGAGGACATAGACCAGCACCAGGTTGAGCAGCACGGCTATGACGTTGCTGTAGGGGGAGGCTTTTATTTTCATAACGAATAGCTTTATAGCTTTACAACTTTATGACTTTACGACTTTATGACTTAAAACTGGAAGTAGATGAAGGGTTGGAGGTCGGCGGTGACGAACTGGTAGAGCACCACGGCCAGCACCACCACCAGGGGAGCCATGAGCCACAGGGGTATGGAGGCGAACCAGAGGCGATAGCGGCGCTTGAAGCGCGTGGGGAGCCAGTGGACGGCCATGCCGATGGCAAAGAGGATGAAGACGGGAGCATAGTTGGACAGTATGTCGGGCACCTGGGCGAGGTTCCAGTGGGACCCGATTTGTTCAACCATCTGGGAAGCTGTGCGCCAGGCGGTTTCGTTGGCTTCGGCGGGGTCGAGGTTCGACCCGGAGCGGAAGAAGAGGCGCGTGAAGGAGATGAAGACAAAGGTGATGAGGACCGACCAGACGGTGGAGAGGCGGACGTTGAACGTGGGGATGCTCTTGATGCGGCTGAAGAGGAACAGAATCATGTAGCCGCCGAGGAGCACCTGGAGGCAGAAAGCCAGCAGGTTGAGGAGGGGGCTCTCGACAAGGCGCGAGGCTGCAGTGAGTGCGGCGGCCAGCAGGAGGAGGGTCAGCAGGCGCGTGGTCCAGGAGCGGTCTTTCCACCACTTGTAGACCAATATGCCGAGGCCGTTGAGGCCGCCCCAGGTGATGAAGTTGAATGACGAGCCGTGCCACAGGCCGCCGAGGAGCATGGTGTCCATGTTGTTGACGTTGGTGCCCAGGGTGCGGCGATGCGAGGGGCGGAAGGCCAGCAGGAGCAGCACGACGGCTATGACGACGAGGACCACGATGGTGAAGGCGGTGTTCTTCAGCCGGAAGGCGGCGATGAGGAGAATGGCGCAGAGGATGAAATAGGAGGTGAAGCCCGCGGTGCGGTTGCCGCCGAGGGGGATGTAGAGATAGTCGCGCAGCCAGCGCGAGAGCGACATGTGCCAGCGGCGCCAGAAGTCGGTTGGGTTTTGGGCTTTGTAGGGCGAGTTGAAGTTCACCGGCAGGTAGAAGCCCATGAGCATGGCCACGCCGATGGCTATGTCGGTGTAGCCCGAGAAGTCGGCATAAACCTGGAGGGAATAGACCATGAGGGCTGAGAAGTTCTCGAAGGGGGTATACAGGAGGGGATTTTCGAACACGCGGTCGGCGAAGTTGACGGCCAGGTAGTCGCTGAGGATGAGCTTCTTGATGAGTCCGTTGCAAATCCAGAAGACGGCGATGCCGAACTGGCGTCGCGAGAGGAAGAAGGGGCGGTAGAGCTGGGGCACGAACTGGTCGGCACGCAGGATGGGACCGGCCACAAGCTGGGGGAAGAAAGCGGTGTAGAATCCGAAGTCGAGGATATTGCCCACATGGGGGATCTTCCGCTTGTAGACATCGACGATGTAGCTGATGTTCTGGAAGGTGAAGAAGGAGATGCCTACGGGGAGTATGATTTTGATGCCGATGCTGTATTCGGTGTTGAAGGTGGCGTTGAAGATGTCGGTGAAGAAGTAGGCGTACTTGAAGAAGCACAGCACGCCGAGGTTGACCACGACACCCAGGGTGCGCAGTGTTTTGCGCACGGCTTGCGACCGTGCGCGGTCCATGCCTATGCCGAGGAGCCATCCCAAGAGGGTGGAGAAAATGAGCAGGAGGACGAAAAGGCCGGAGGTCTTGTAGTAGAAAAGGAGGCTGAAGGCAAAGAGGTAGCCGTTGCGGAGAACGCGGCGGACGGGGTCGATGGAGCCGTCGGGCTGACGCTTCTGCCGTGCCACGATGAGGGCGAAGAAAAGGTAGACCACGAGGAAGAACACCCAGAAGTGGATCTGCGTGAAGAGCAGTGGGTGGTCGTCGTTGAAGACGAAGAGCGAGGAGATGTATGTCAGGATATCGGACAAGGTGTATTATTTTCTTTTGTTATAGGCTTCGAAGAGGGCGTTGGTGAAGAGGTTGCCAATGAGGGTGTACCCGTCTTGGGTGAAGTGGACACGGTCTTTCTGTGCAAGTTTGTGTTTGAACCATTTGTCCATGGATTTGAGTCCCCCCATGACCTCGAACTGGTCCCATACGGCGCCGTGGGTGTCGTCGGCCAAACGGTAGAAGACTTCGCGGGCAAGGAGACCGTTGCGGTTCACTTCGTAGCGGTTGCGGCGCAGCCGGCGATAGCTGTCGTTGTTGGTGATGAAGACAAAGGCGCAGTCGGGGTTGATGACACGTATGGAGTCGATGAGGGTGAGGTAGTTGGCACGGAAGGTGGCGGTGTCGAAGTCGCGTCCGGAAGCGTCGTTGATGCCGATGCCGAAGATGACCATGTCGGGTCGCAGGAGACGCAGGTCGCGGACGAGGTTCTGGCAGCGCAGATAGTCGGGTACGGCGGCACCGTTGACGCCGATGGAGTGGAAGGAGAATCCGGAGTGCCGGTTGTCAAGGCAGATGCCTGTGAGAGTGAAGCGTTCGCCTGCCTGACAGGGGAGGAGGACGGCGAAGGTGTCGGTGGGTTGGCTGAGGTTGAAGACGAAGCGTTCGGTGCGGGGATCGGCATAGGAGGGGTAGATGTTGCGTCCGGCAATGCTCAATTGGGGTACCACATTCTCGTCGGAGTGTCCGAAGACGATAATGCGGGAGGTAGAATAGTTGACAGAAGGCTCGTTCATCTCGATGGCCACCTCGGTGAGGGTGTCGGCGGCGGTGATGGCGATGCCGCAGATGCCGAGGGGATAGGTGTGTTCTTTATAGATGTTGCGTGTGAGGGTTACTTTTTGCTGGCAGTGCACGCGATAGTCGCGCGGGTTGTTGCACTTGGCAGCGGCGGAATAGGGGAATATCATGCCGCGGCCGCCCACCAGGTCGGGGTAGGCATGCATGAGGTTGCAGCGGATGGTGTTGCTCATGGTGCCTGCTTGCACATGCGAGCCGCCGATATGGACAATGTTGATGTTGCCCTGGCGGTTTTTTGCCACACGTTGCCATTTCATGAAGAATGCTCTCATGCTGGGCGATGCGGTGTCGTAGCGCAGGTCGTTGGCGTCATAGTTTATAAAAGAATACTGTCGGGGAATCTCCACGGGTCGCAATTGCGCCATGCCGCTGGTGAGCATCAGAAGAGGGAGTGCCAATGCAAGGAAGTGTCTCATAGGGAGGGAAGTTCTTCGTTAAACTGTTGATGCAGACGGCGACGGAGGCAGTAGAGACGGTAGTTGTCGGCAAAGGCTTCGGCCAGGCGTGACCCCATGATTTCGGCACCTCGGGGGGTGAAATGGACGTAGTCGCTCCCGGCAAGGCCCTTTTTGTTCCATTCCACCATGGAGTTCCATCCGCCCATGGCATGATAGATGCTCCAATAGGCGGCGCCATGGCGGTTGACAGTGGCCCGGAGGCTGTCGATGAGCGTGGGCAGCGACGAATAGGTCTGAAGATTGCCTTTCTCGCGTGTACTCATGTCGGAGGGTCCGATGAAAAGTATCTTTGCTTTCGGACAGCAGGAGCGCACGTAGTCTATCTGGCGGCCGATGGATTGACAGTAGGTGCTGATGGATTTTTCGTTGCGCAGGTAGGGCACCGAGTTGCCTCCGAATTGCATGATGATGATGCCTACATCGAGAATGTCGTAGGCTTGGGAGAGGAGTTCCCGGTTGACCAGGGTGAATTGCTGGCCGGAGCATCCGCGCATGGGTATATTGTCTACGGCTACCCCTGGGCCGTCGTCGACGGTGACGCCATAGAGGTCGGCTTTGCCGCTGACGTGCAGGCGGAAGTAGGTCCGCTGCGCGGAAGTCTTGTAGTCGATGGCCCCCACGCCGGGACTGTCGTAGCTGTCGGCGAAGGCTGTGTCAATCTCTTTGTCGTCAATGCTGAGGCGCAGGTTGTCGCCACGATTGTTGAACACCAGCATCACTCGCGAGAAGTGTTTCACAGCTTCGTCGACCGACGAGTGTGTGGCGGCCCTGATGGTCAGCGTGGCCTGGCCGTCCATGCGGAAACACTGCATCATGGGACCATAGTTGCCGCGCGAACGGGTGACGGTGCTGTCGCCGAAGGATGCCAGATGCGTGAGGGTGCCGCTGGTACTTTGGCGCACGGCATAGGTGGGTATGATGGTATGGAAGGGTATCATGCCAGGCCCGCCACCGCCAAAGGTCTGTTGCATAGAGGCACGCAGCTGGGCCGACATGCGGTCCATTTCTATCTGCGAGTCGCCATAGTGGAGTATGCGTACCACGCGGTCGTTGTCCACGGCTCCTTCAGCGGCAGCCCAGAAAGCGTCGAAGAAGGTGCTGTCGGGCAGCCAAAATCGCGTATCGCTACTGTCGGTGTGGGCTTGGATGAGAGCGATGGAGTCGGAAACTTCTGTGGCTTCGGCCAGTAGCAGAGAGTCCCTGCGGGCGGCTTCGGGGTCTTCCTCGGGGACGGGCTTGTTTGTCTCGGCAAGGGAGTGGATGGAGGGCAGATAGAAAGAATGCCCTCCGACGGTCACTCCGTCGGAAGGGAAGCAGGCACAGATGACGGCCAAGGCGGCAACAATGCTCGCGAAGAAGAGCGCTATCTTGCCGGCCTTCATTTTTTCTCCAAAGCTGAAATGCGGTTGGCCAGTTTCTCAATGTTGCGCACCAGCACTTCCACCTTGCGGCGTTTGCTGGCTTCCATGGCGGGGCTGCCAAAGATGGTCTGGTTGCTGGCCACCGAGTTGGTCACGCCGCTTTGGGCTCCGATGGTCACGTGGTCGCCCACGGTGATGTGACCCACCAAGCCGGCCTGGCCGGCAATGATGCAGTCGCTGCCCACTTTGCAGCTGCCCGCAATGCCCACTTGCGATGCCATGGCGGTATTTTGGCCAATGACCACGTTGTGGGCCACCTGGCAGAGGTTATCCACCTTGACACCCTGGTGCAGGATGGTGGATCCCATGGTGGCGCGGTCGACGCAGGTGTTGGCACCCACCTCGACGTTGTCCTCCAGAATGACGTTGCCAATCTGGTCTATCTTGTCCCAGCCGCCATCGCCTGTGGGGGCGAAGCCAAAGCCGTCGGCTCCGATGACGCTCCCTGCGTGAAGGATGCAGTTGCGGCCGATTTCCACACCCTCATAAACCTTCACTCCGGCGTAGATGATGGTATTGTCGCCAATCTTCACGTTGTCGCCGATGGTGGCATTGGGGTATATTTTCACATTGTTGCCCACGGTGCAGTGGCGGCCCACCACGGCGTAGGGACCCATGTAGCAGTCCTTGCCGATCTTCGACCCACGGCCTACGCTGCTTTTCCAAGAGCGTCCTTTGGGCGGTTTGCTGCGCTGGTTGAAGGCGTGAAGCAGTTTGGCCACTGCCATGTAAGGGTTGTCGACGCGGATGAGGGTCGAATTCACTGGATGCTCTGCCACGAAATCCTTCTTCACAATGACTATCGACGCTTCTTTCTCGTAGATGTAGTGTGTGTATTTGGGGTTGCCCAAGAATGTGATACCTCCTGCTTCACCTTCTTCAATCTTGCATGGTTTCCACACTCGGGTGTTCTCGTCGCCATCAATGGTGCCCTTCACTATGCGGGCAAGTTCTTTTGCTGTATATTGCATGTATTTAATCTTCAAATTCTATGATACCGCGTTGCCGCGTGACACGCAGGTTGGTCATATTGGCGTCGCTTGTGAAGCCGTCGCCATAGGTGACGCGGTTGCCGTTCACAGCGCGGACGCTATGGTTTGAGTAGATAAGGTCTTCGTCCGACCGCCAGACGATGTCCTCCAGGTAGACGGTATCTCCATTCGTGTAGTCGATGATTACCACACTGTCTTTTGCGGTGAGGATGTTCTTGTCATCATACGACGTGGCCTTGTCGGCACGGATGAATGTCTGCAACTTGCGCTCCCTGTCATAAAAACGCAACTCTACCCCATTGGGGTAGATGGTGCGTGTGTCGGGTTTGCGGTATTGCACTATGCGTGGTGCATCCAGTTCCAGTTGCAGGCGTCCCTCTTCGCTGCGCCAGATGTGTGCGTCGCGGATTTCTTGGTCCGGTGGCGCCTGGCGGTCAAAGAGGCTGATGTCCTTCATGTCGTTGGAGCAGGACACCAAAAGAGAAAACGAGAAAACGAAAAAGCAGCTTACGCGGCCCAGCCGCGTAAGCTTGTTACTCATTTTTCTTTTCTCATTTCTCATTTCCCCACTATCTCGTTCTCACCGTGGTGGATTCACCAATCCATCCGGGCACCGTGAAGCGCTTGCCGTTCTCCAGGCCGGCCATGAAGGCATCGCCCTGTTTCGGGAAGCGGGCGCTGTAGGCGCCAATCAGGCGGTTGCAGGCCTCGACGTTCTCCTCCGAGGAGTCGACGCTCTTCGATTTGACCAGCTTGTCCACGGCGGCCCAGTACACGCTGTGGCCGTTGATGTTGTCTTCCGTGGCGCTGGAGGCGCTGGAGGCGTACATGCTGGCAATCATGCGGTAGGGTTCACCCTTGGTGCGGTCGGTCTCGGCGGCGTTGTTGTAGGCCGTGCGGGCGGCGCTGTAGCTCTTGGCACCATTGTAGGCGTGGCCAAGGTAGAGGTAGGCTTTGTATTTGTCCTTCTGGGTGGTGACGCCCTTCACGGCATCGCTCAGGTACTCGATAGCCTTGCTGTATTCTTTCTTCTGCAGGCACATCTGGCCCATGTTGAGGGCGGTGGCGGGAGTGGGCTCCAGGCGGTAGAGGTTCTCGGTGGCCGAGAAGAAGAGGGGCTGGCTGGTGCAGCCTTTCTTCGACATGATGTTGGTGATCTTCTTCAGCAGGTCTACGTTCTCGGGCTCGGCTTCGAACTTCTTGCTGTAGATTTCCACCAGCTGGTCGCAGGTGGCGTACGGCGAGAAGGCGGCCTCGACACCGGCAATGTAGCTGCGGATGGTGGCGGACTTCACACTGTCGTCGACGTACTTCTGCAGCTCGTCCTCCAGCTTCTCGCTGGCGATGTCGTAGTTGTCGACCACCAGGGTGGGTTCGGCCTTGCCGGCGCGCACATAGTTGATGGTGGCCTCCATGTATTTCACCAGGTAGGCTGCTTCAAGCTCGCCTTCCATCCTCACCGCTTGGTCGTAGAGGGTGTAGTAGCGTTCCAGACCTTCTTCCTTCAGTATTTCTTCCAGCTCGAAAGCCTTCTTGGCGGTCCATTTGGGGGCTTCCCCATAGGTGGCAATGCGGATGTCGTACATGCGCATCATCTCTTCTATCAGGGTGTCGCGTTCGGCGGGGGTCTTGGCTTTGGCAATCATCACTTTCATGATGTTGGTGCCGTTGGTGTAGAGGTTCTTGCTCTGTTTGGGGCAGTTGGCCACAATCTTGCGCCAGTTGGGATAGGCTTCTTCGAGCCAGCGGGTGTCCTTGGAGGCCTTGTACTGCTTGATGGCGTCCTGATAGAGCGATACGGGTTCCAGCATTTGCTGCTGCACTTCATCCGAGCAACCCCAGTTGGGAAGCTGGGCCGTTGCGGTGGTGCCCAGGGCTGCCAGGAAGATTCCAATCGTCAGTGTTTTGATCGTTTTCATCTCTATTATTTTTTTATTGTTTTTTCTCTTCTTTTGTGATTTAGTATCGGTCAGTGGTTTTTTATTGTAATTTTTTTTATTAGTTGTATCTGCGTTTGGCGAACCAGCGCTCGCAGGTGCTCACGCCGATGCCGAAGGTGAAGCTGTTGCGCTGCAGCAGGTCTTTGTTGCCCACGCTGCGGTAGCCCATGCTGATGGTGAGGAGCGATTTGCCTTTGCGCATGGGCAGTGTGGCGCCGAGGCCGAAGCCCCAGGCGTCGATGACCTCCGAGCGTCCGTTTATGCTCAGGCGCATGGCGCCCTGTTCGAGGTTGAAGCCCGCGCTCCAGCTGATGCGGCCCCAGTACGACGTGGCGTCCATCGTGCCGGTTTTTTCAAAAGCCAGCGCGTAGCGGCTGTAGGGACCGTAGTCGAGGGCGCTCTCGCCGAAGACCGGCGGCGTCATCCCTTCGGTGTATTTCATCCCTGCCCAGCCGGCGAAGGTCATGTCGAGGGCCACCATCCACTTCTCGTTGCGCGCCAGGCTCAGGCCCAGCCCTATGGTGTGGTCCTGCTCCAGGGTGCTCTCCACCGTCGCCGACTGCCCTGCGGCGGGGAATATGGTGTCCACCATGCTCTGGTCGCTGCCGTGGTAGGTGTATACCAGCACCTTGTCGTCGATGTTCATGCTGCGGTAGGGCTTATAGGTGACGCCCACGCCGAGGGTGTAGTGCTCGCCCAGGGGTTCCCAATACTGCACGCCCAGGTCGAACAGCAGGTTGCCCAGCGTCGTCTCCTTGTAGCGTCGTTTGTCCATGTAGTGCGTGCTGTCGATGCCGGCAAAGTCGTAGGAGAGGGCTCTCTGTATGCGGCCTGTCAGCAGGTTGGCGTTGAAACCCGCCTGCAGGCGGCGGCCTTCTGTGCCGTTGCCCAGGATGTTGAACGCGCTCCCGAGGAACACCATGCTCACTCCCCCTGTGCCGTCGTAGATGTTTTTCACCACATTGTTGCCCATGTAGGTGCTCTCCAGCACCGACTCGTAGTCCACCGAGCTGTAGGGCAGCAGGCCCGCGGCGGCCTTCCACCATTTGGTGATAGGCAGGCCTATCATCAGGTGGCTGATGTTGCCGTCGGCGTCGTTGGCATGCTCGTTGTTGCTCTGCAGGCGGGTCGCCGAGATGGCGGCCCCCATGTCGAACACGAAGCTCTCCATGCCTATCGAACCATAGGAGGCGGGGTTGAAGGGATTGATGAAGTTGTTGCCCGACAGCGTGTAGGCCACGCCGCCCATGCGGTTCACCACCGGCACGGTATAGGGCAACTCGGTGAATCCGATGCCGAACTGGGAGTAGGGCATGTTGAAACCGTTCTGGGCCGCAACGCCGCCCATCAGGCCCACCAGGCCCATCAAACCCATTATAAGTCTCTTATTTCTCATTGTATGTCATTATCTCGTTCAGTCCAATCATTGTCAGCTGCGGCACATGCTCCCACCCCCGGGTACCGAGGGCCATGAGGCGCTCGGCGTCGCCGCCGGTGAGCAGCACCCGCAAGGACGGCGACTTCTCCTTGTAGAGGGCCACATAGCCCGCCAGGGCCAGGAGCGTGGCCCCCAGCGTGCCGGCAAGGATGCTCTCCTCGGTCGTGCGTCCCAGCACGGGGGCCTTTTCCACCCCCTCGATATCTATTAACGGCAATTTCGCCGTAAAAGTATGCAGCGCCTGCAAATTCATTTTCAGCCCCGGCATGATAGCCCCGCCGTGGTAGGTGCCGCGGGCATCGACGAAGTCGACGGTGATGCAGGTCCCCGCGTCGATCACCAGACAGTCCTCGCCGGGGTGCAACCCCGCGGCGCCGCAGGCGTCGGCCACGCGGTCGGCACCCAGCGTCTCGGGCGTCTTGTAGTCCAGGCGGATGGGCAGGGGCGTGCTGGCGTCGAAGAGCGTGTAGCGGCACGGCAGGCTCGCCAGCGGCAGGGTGTCGCCGCTGGCGCACACCATCACGTGCGCGGCCTCGCCGGCCAGCCCCTCGGGCAGCCCGTAGCCGTGGCCCGTGAGGGTCTTCCCCTCGAAGGTGGCCCATTTTATGGCGGTGTTCCCTATGTCTATCGTCAGGTTCATTGCTGGTTGTCGTTCTTGGTCTCTGCGTGGGCGTTGCCTTTCTTGTTGTAGAGGTTCATGGTGCGGTCGATGCCCTGGGTGGCGAAGCACTTGACGGCGTCGCAGGCCTGCTCCACGGCGGCCTCGACGCGCACGAGGTCCTCCGGCGGAAACTGCCCCAGCACGAAGTCCACCTGGTGGCCGCGGCCGAAGTCGCTGCCCACGCCCACGCGCAGGCGGTTGTAGTTCTGCGTGCCCAGCAGGGCTTCGATGTCCGCCAGGCCGTTGTGGCCGCCGGCGGCGCCCTGCTTCTTGATGCGGATGACGCCGGGGTCCAGCGCCAGGTCGTCCACCACCACCATCAGGTTCGCCAGCTCCACCTTCTCGGCCTGCAGCCAGTATTTCACCGCTTTGCCACTGAGGTTCATGTAGGTGGTGGGCTTGATGAGCACCAGCGTGCGCCCCTTGTGGCGCACCTCCGTGCGGTAGGCGTGGCGCTCCAGGCTCCAGCGGCCCTCGCCGGCCTTGGCCAGGGCGTCCACCACCATGAAGCCCGCATTGTGGCGCGTGCCTTCGTATTCGGCACCCACATTGCCCAGTCCCACTATAAGAAATTTGCTCACAGTGTCGTCAGTTTTTTCTTTGCATTCTTTTCTTTTACAATATGATATAATCTTACCCCAAAGGCTCATCACATCAAAATTAAAGTGCAAAGATACAAAATTTTTTATAATTGTACCCTTCGGGCGAAAGAAAAAAAAAGGTCGCCTCCCCCTTTCCCCGCGCGTACGCCGTGGAGGGAAAGGGCCGGCGGGCCGTAGGGAGGAGCCAATTTTTTTGCTCCCGGCATCGCAGCGGACAGGCCCCCGCATCGTATCTGATAGGCCCCCGATTCGCCCCTTCTCATATAGTTTACATATCGTTCTCATATAGTTCTTATATAGTTCTTATATACTGCATATAGGAACTATATAAGAACTATATGAGAACGATATAAGAACGATATAAGAACGGCCGAATAAGGGGCGAAGTGGGGGCGAGGTGAGGGCCTATGCATTGCGGGTTGGCCGGGGTGACGAGGCGGCAGGGTTTGCCGCTTGGGGGGAAAAGGAAATCCCGCTGCGCGGAATTCGGCGCAGCGGGATCGTGTGCTATGATGTCGTGAGAGGGTTATTTCTCACGGATGACGTCGCCGTGGTCGTTGACGATCATGCGGTACCATTCGGGGCGGTACTGGGGCTGGAGTGGGAAGGCGGCCATGCCGGTGGAGGTGCGCTCGAAGATGCCGTCTTTTTCTTTCTTGATGTTGCCGTCGATGTATTTGACGAGGAGGTAGCGGTCGAGCTTGGTCCATTCGTTCATCATGCGCTCGGCCTGGCGGCGGGAGAAGTCGTTGAGCTGGCGTGTGAGGGCGTCGCCGGAGAGGTCTTTGACGCGGGCGTCGTATTTCTGGACGTCGGCGATGTAGGTGCTTTCGAGGTTGGACTGCACTTTCTGGAGGTCGCGGATCATGTCGCTGTAGCGGCTGTAGACGAAGTTGGTGACGCGGTTGAAGAGCCAGAAGGCGGAGGTCTCGCTGTAGGTCAGCATGTCGCCGTTGCCCTGGCGGAAGCAGAGGGGTATGTCGGTGATGCCGCAGTACATGGGGCAGTAGACGGTGGAGTAGGTGTCGTCGACGCCGAACCAGAGGATGCCGCCGACCTTGGCGGGCAGCCATCCGCGGCACTGTGCCACGAAGCTGAAGCCGGTCTGCTGGGTGGAGGTGGCGCGCTCGTGGATATAGCTCTTGCCGTCGACCTCAAAGCCCATGGGGCGCCAGCGGTAGGGGCATTGGAAGGGGCCTGCGCCGAGGTCCTTGGTCATGTCCATGGAGGTGCCCTCGTAGTGGTCGCGCATGAGGTTCATGGCGTCCTGGACGTCGAGTTTGTTGTCGGGTTTGACCCAGAGGGGGAGGCGTTCGGCTATGGCGTCGCCCATGGCGTATTTTTCATAGCGCTGCATGCCGGTGGCCACGCGGTTGAACATGGCGTAGACGCGGGCGTCGCATCCGCGGAGGCCACTGAAGGTCAGCGGGGCGTAGGTGTCGCAGAAGGAGAAGTCGGCGTCCTTGCCGTCGTACCAGCCGCAGGCGCGGGCGTAGGTGATGACGTCGGCGCTGTAGACGCACTCGACCTCGGGCTCGTAGATGTAGTCGAGGTGGAGGCTGGAGATGGCGGCGTGGAGGCCTTTGCCTTTGGCTTTCTTGAACTTGCCTTCCTGGGGGAACTGGGTGATGCGGGCCTGGTTGGCGTGGCCGGAGACGTAGCCGTCGGGGATGCGGCGGGCCACCCAGACGCCGCCGTCGGTGTATTTATATTTCAGTTTCTTGGCGAGGTCGGCTTTGACGGTGCCCTGGCGTTTGCCGATGAGTTCGAGGATCCACACCTCGTTGGGGTCGGCGATGGAGAAGCTTTCGCCCTCGCTGTGGTAGGGGTAGTCGCGGAGGAATCCGGCGAGGACGACGATGGCCTCGCGGGCGTTCTTGGCGCGCTGGAGGGTGAGGTAGATGAGCGAGCCGTAGTCGATGCCGCCCTCAATCTCGGTGGCCAGTTCCTTGCGGCCGCCGTAGGTGGTCTCGCCGATGGCCAGGGCATGCTCGTTCATATTGCCCACGACGCTGTAGGTGTGTGCCACCTGGGGGATCTGGATGAGCTTGGTGCCGGTGTCCCAGTCGACCACCTGGAAGAGGGTGCCGGCGGGGTAGTCGGCGGCGCGGCGGTAGTAGAGCTCGCCGTAGAGGGTGTGGCTGTCGGCGGCGTAGGTGATCATGGTGCTGCCGTCCTTGGTGGCGCCTTTGGTGAAGAGGAAATTGGTGCAGGCCTCGGCGGTGGTGCCGAAGAACATCGCTGCGCTGAGCAGCCCTGCTGCAATGATACGGGTGAATTTCATAGGGTTTGGTGTTGTTTTAATATTATATTTCATCATTTTTTTCAAAGTGCAAAGATACAACTTTATTTTGATATGGGATAAAAAAGTGTTTTTTTCGCACCGGATGTCAGATTTTGGTTGGGAAATGTGTATTTGATTTTAGAAACGAAAAAACCTTTATTTTATGAAGACAAAACGATGCATTGCGATGATGGCTGCCGGGATGCTGATGGTGGCCATGGCCTCGTGCAACAAGGAGGAAGACTGTTGGCAGGAGACGTCTCCTTTCGATGCCAATGGTGCCTCGCGGGCTCTCTTTTCGGTGAGTGACTCTCGTCAGGTGCATTTCTCCCGAGGGAACCTCCAGTACCAGGCCTCCACGGGCGGCTGGCGCTTCGCGTTGGAACAGTATGATTGCTGCGGCACCGACAATGAGTCCATCGGCGAAGACTACGACGGCTGGATAGACCTCCTCTCCTGGGGCACCAGCGGCTGGGAGGGCGCTTCGGTGGCTCCATGGGTGGTGAGTGAGGAGTATTCTGACTACTGGCCAGGAGGCGCGAGCGGCAACAGCCTCACCGGCGACTGCGCCGAGGCCGACTGGGGCGTGCACAACGCCATAGTGAACGGTGGCAACCAGCCGGGCATGTGGCGCACACTTACGGCTGACGAATGGACCTATCTGCTGGGCGACAACACCGTGCGCAGTGGCAAGTGGGCATCGGCTATGATCGACGGCTTGCGTGGCATAGTGGTGCTCCCCGACAATTGGGAGCTCCCCGACGGTTTCGTCTACACTGCCGGACAAGCGCGTGGGTGGGAGACCAACGTGTACACCCTGGAGGAGTGGAGCCGTATGGAGCAGGCGGGAGCGTTGTTCCTTCCAGCGGCAGGCATGCGTAGGGGGCTTGTCTGCGGACGCTTCGCAAACTGGCCCAATGCCACGGGCCTCTATTGGTCGTCGACGGCAGCCGATGTGTCGGCAGCTTTCGGTTTCAATTTCATCGGCAGCGACTACATCAATCCCGGACATGGGGTGCGCAGCTGGGGGTGCTCGGTGCGCTTGGTGAAGGACGCTGTCAAGTGATGGCATAGATTTTGCAGGAAATTGTGGAAATGATGGACCGCCACGACGCATACACCGCCATGCTCAGCCGCCACCGCCACGTGATATGGGCGATGTGCCGCGACCGTGCCCACGGCCGCTGGGACGACTGCTGCGACCTGGTGCAGGAGGTGTCGCTACGCCTGTGGCTGGAGTTCGACAGGCTGCGCCCCGGCGCCACGCCCAAGGAAGAGCGTGAGTGGGTGCGCTGGGTGGCAAGGAAGGTGTTCTACCTCGAAGGACGTAAGCGACGTCTGTCGACGCAGCCCCTCGGCAGCGAGGCCGCCGCTGTGCCGGCCTCCGACGAGGAGATGCGTCTGCGCGAAAGCGTCGAGGAGATGATGGCGTCGCTCAGCCCCGAGGAGCAGCGCCTGCTGCGTCTGAAGATGGAGGGTTACAACGCGGACGAGATTGCCTCCGTCATGGGGCTGAAGCGCGACGCCGTCTACCAGCGCATGCACCGCATCGTCGTCAAGGCTCGCCGGGTGTTGCTGATGGTGCTGCTGCTCATCGGCACCTCCACGGTGGCCATCGCCGTGGTGCCGCAGTGGCGGAAGGCCGTCTTCTCCTCCCGCCAGCCGGAGTCGGTGCCCGAGCCGGAGGTCTCGCCCGCACCCCCGTCGCGCCCCACTGCCACGGAAGCCCCTCCGCAGCCGTCCGACGTCCCGCCCGCTGTGGCCGACACCGCAGCAGGTCTTCCCTGCCGTCCCTGCGACTCGGTACCTCACCTGCAGGCCATACCCCTCTTGGCAGACAGCACTCCTCCCGTCGTGCCGGCGAGGCGGATTGTGCGGCCCGTCATCACCGTCGACGGGAGCACCATCCTGGTCCGCAACGTCGAGGACGAGACGGTGCGTGTCTACAACGCCCGGGGGACCCTGGTGGCCATGAAGCGTTGCCACGGAAGCTGCCGGATAGACCTCCACATGAGCCGTGCCGACAGGGCCTCCCAGGTGTATGAATACATCATCCAAGTGGGCGACAACATAGACAACCTCTGGCGCTTGCGGTGGCACAGGGACAAGAGAAGCGATTTTATCTTCTGACGGCACACAATAAAAAAAGCTCCGTTCCGTTATAAGGGCAAAGAAAGAGAAAAAAGAACATGGAACTGAGCACCTATTTTGAACCTATCGACACCGCCATTGTGGATTTTGAAAGCCGCGAGTTCCACCCCACGCTGGGTGACTGCATTGCCGCGCACACAGAGGCCGGGGCTTTCCCCGACTGGAAGAACGCGCGCATGGCCCTGCTTGGGGTGAAGGAGGACCGTGGCTCGATGGACAACCCCGGCTGCGCCGCCGCGCCCGACCACATACGCCACTACCTCTACCGCCTGGCCAAGCCCCATGCCGACACCGCCATTGTCGACCTGGGCAACATAGCCCCCGGCGCCGAGAAGCGTGACACCTACTTCGCCCTCATCGAGGCCCTGCACCAGCTGCTGGAGGCCGGCGTCACCGTCGTCATCCTCGGCGGCAGCGACGACCTGGTCTTCCCCATCTACAAGGCCTACGAGGTGCTGGGTCGTGTCATCAACATCTGCTCCGTCGACTCGCGCTTCAACCTCGAGGGCGGCGACGAGATCAACTCCAGCAACTACCTGCAGCACATCATCCTCCAGCAGCCCAACTACCTCTTCGACTATGTCAACGTGGGCTATCAGACCTACTTCGTAGGCCAGGAGATGATAGGCCTCATGGATGAATTGAAGTTCAGCACCAAGCGTCTTGGCGAGGTGCAGTCCTCCATCGTCGGAGCCGAACCCCTGGTGCGCTACAGTGACGTGGTGGCCGTCGACATCAGCGCCGTGCGCCAGAGCGACGCCCCCGCCAACGCCAATCCCTCGCCTCACGGCTTCTATGGCGAGCAGCTGTGCCAGCTGGCCCGCTTTGCCGGCATGAGCGACAAGACCTCCACCTTCGGCATTTTCGAGATGAACCCCGCCCTCGACCGCGACGGCCAGACGGCCCACATGCTGGCCCACGCCGTGTGGTTCTTCATTGAGGGCTTCTACTATCGCCAGAACGACTTTCCCCACCGCGACAAGCAGTCGTACAAGCGCTTCACCGTCGAGATGCGCGAGCACGGCCTCGACCTGGTCTTCTACAAGAGCCTCAAGAGCGACCGCTGGTGGATGGAGGTGCCCTGCAACGACGAGGAGCGCCGCGAGCGCTACCTGCGCCACACCCTCATCCCCTGCTCCTATGCCGACTACCAGCGTGCCATGGACAACGAGATTCCCGAACTCTGGTGGCACTATTATAACAGAATAAACGGATAAAAAACAAATCATCATCATGGACCTGAAATTCAAAGAAAAGATTGACGCCTTGATAAGCGAAGTGGCCGCCGTGCCCGACCTGACCACCAAGATTGCCGTGTTGAACTACATACAGCAGGAGTCGGGATTCCTGCTGTGGCAACTGGAAGACGAACAACGTATCGATGAAGACTCGCGCGATTATTAACCTTCTGGCCGTCGTGCTGCTGACGGCGGCCTGCTCCGGCGGCTACTCCTTCACCGGCGCTTCCATACCGCCGGGGGCCAAGACCATATCCATTGCCACCTTCCCCAACTATGCCGCCACCGTCAATCCCCAACTCAGCCAGAAGCTTACCGACGAGCTGATGCAGATGTTCTCCAGCCAGACCCCCCTCGACGTGATGAGCAGCGAGGGTGGCGATTTGCAGCTGGAAGGGGAGATTACGGGCTACGACACGCGCGCTGCCGCCCTCTCCAGTGCCGACGAGGTGTCAATGAACCGCCTTACTGTCACCATCAAGGTGCGCTTCACCAACACCGTCGACCCCGACGCCAGCTTTGAGCAGTCCTTCTCGCGCTACCGCGACTATGCCGCCTCGCGCGACTTCTCCTCCGTCGAGAGCTCGCTGGTGTCCGAAATTGTCACCGAACTATGCGAGGACGTCTTCAACAAGTCGGTCGTCAACTGGTAGATACCCCCCGGGGCAACACCCTTGCCGGGTGGCTCATGGCCCTCGTGGCATTGGGGGTCTACCTCCTCACCATGGACCGCTCTGTCTCTTGGTGGGACTGTGGCGAATTCATCGCCACAGGCTATGGACTCCAGGTGGGGCATCCGCCGGGAGCGCCGCTCTACCAGCTTATTACGCATTGTTTTATGCTCCTTGCCTTCGGCAACCCTATGCTGGTGGCCCCGTTGAGCAATCTGGTCTCTGTGCTCTGCGCCTCGCTGACGGTGATGCTGCTATTCTGGAGTGCGCGCCTGCTGCTCGCGAGGGCTGCGTTTGGTTCGCGGCGTTCTTTCGTCGGAGCGGTGGTGGGAGCCTTGTGCTACCTCTTCTGCGACACCGCCTGGTTCTCCGCCGTGGAGAGCGAGGTATACGCCATGGCCATGCTTTTCTGTGCACTCACTGTGTGGATCACGCTGCGGTGGGAAGAGCGCGGCGACGGGCGAAGACTCATCCTCGTCGCTTTTCTGTTGGGTCTGGGCATCTGTGTACACTTGATGACGCTCCTCGTAGGTCCGATGCTTTTATGGATAGTGCTGCGCAACCGCAAAGGACTACGCCCGCGCCATGCTTGGATTCTTCTTCCCGCAGGCCTCTTTTTCCTGCTGGGGTTGGCACCCTATGCCGTCATTCCCATCCGTGCCGCCGCCAATCCGCCCATCAATGAAGGCCATCCTTCCACCTATGAGGATTTTAAACGCTATTTCCAGCGCGAGCAGTATGCCAAGGCCCCACTCTATCCCCGCATGTGGCGTGACCGCGACGCCGTCAACTGGGAGTCCTGGGGCGGTGGCAATCCAGACTCTTTCTGGAGCAACACCAAGTACTGGTTCACCTACCAGATGGGCTACATGTACTGCCGTTACCTGATGTACAACTACATTGGCCGCGAGAACGACCACTGGCACCATGTGGTACTCTTTGTGCTGCCATTTGTGTTGGGCCTTTGGGGCATGTGGGTACAGCGCCGTCGCCGTCGGGGCGATTTCCATGCCGTGCTCCTGCTTTTCCTTTTTGGAGGCTTCATCCTCAATGTCTACCTCAACCACCCCTGCTATGAACCCCGTGAGCGCGACTATGCCTATGTCCTTTCTTTTTATGCCTTCGCCATGTGGATAGCCTTTGGTGCTGCCGGCATGGTGGGAGCCGTCCGCAGAGGGAAGCCCTACCTCACGCTTATGACCGTCCTTGTGCTGTGTCTGGCTCCTGCCACGATGGCCCTTGGCAATTGGACCGACCACGACCGCAGCCGTTGCCATTCTGTGCACGACATCGCCACGGCGCACCTTCAGAGCTGTGATCAGGGTGCCATACTGTTCACCTATGGCGACAACGACACGTTCCCCCTTTGGTACCTCAAATATGTCGAGGGTTGCCGGACCGATATTGATATCTACAACCTCAACCTCACGGGTTTCCACCAGGTGATGCAGATGATGGAAGACAACGACTTCCGTCGTCCGGTCTATTTCTCGCACTATGCCTACGACAAGCTGCGCAATTTCTATCCTGGGCGCATGCGGTGCGAGGGCTTCTGCTGGCGTTTGCTGCCCACGCCCGTGGGTGTCGACAACCAGGAACCCCTGCGCCGCCATGTTGAGGACTCCATACGATGGCACATCACCCCCATCGAATACCAGGACCGCGTTACACGCTCGCTGATGCGTATCTGGCAAACCAATACACAAGACCTATGAAACAACGACTACTTCTCCTGCTTTTCATTGCATTGACCTTTCCTGCCCTGGCACAGCGCCATGTGCAGAGGGAGCGTCCGTGGGGGCAGGGGCCTTTGGGCTTCGGTGACTTTCGAGGGCGTCCTGCCGGCGAGTCCGATGGCAGCTTTGCTGATTTCACTTTTGGTTACCGTCAAGTCTATGATACGGTGGACCACATAGCGGTGCCGCGCCTCAAAGCCAGAGCTATGCTGAAACCCTATGCATCGTGGATGCTTCCAGGCAGTCGCAGTGCTGTACGGCTGCGCTATCACCAGCAGCAGTTTGACCTCGTCGAGCGCGCCCGTCGTGAGTTGCAGCGCGGCCTCGACGATGGCCAGTACGACCCCCACTCGCTCTTTGAGAATGCTGACGAGCGTTTGGTACGCCGCCTGTCGGCTCTTGACAGTATCTCGAACCATGGCAGCGACAGCGCCGCCCTCACACGATGGCAGGCCTACGCCGACACCGCCTTCGGATCCCTCGGATCCGCCGCCGACTCCCTGTCCGAACTGCGCCTGGGATGGATGGGCGAGTTCCACTTCTTCACCGGTGTTCGTTCCTTCCGCGGCGCGCTTGCCGACGGCTTCGGCACCAGCATCGACTTTGCCTTCCTCTGCACCGCCCTCTATGACCACCACATGCTGTCCTTTGATTTGGGTTTTGGGGTGGCACCATTGCGCGACAGCGTTTTTACTGCTGATAGCTACTTCTACACCGACCGCCCGGCCACTGACTTGCGCATCCTCTTTGAGTATGGCTATCGTCTCGTCGACCGCCGCCACTGGTCGCTCACACCTTTTGTGGGAGGAGGGTTCCATATTCTTGACCAGAGCGAGGAGGACGACGAGTTCTCCGTCTCCACCGGCACCTACGGCGGCGGCATCCTCCTGCAGTGGCGCTATGCCATGAGCTTCGACCCTCTCGGCGGAGCAGGTGTAAGCCGTGGTGACTTCGACTTCTCGGCGCGCCTCTCCCTTCTCCACTCCACCTTCTCCGAAATTATAGGGAAACCTTCTGGATGGGGTGTATACCTTCAGTTTGGCATTGGATTTGGTTATGGTTCCTATCGCAGTAGATAATATTCATATAGGTGCATGATGAGTTTTTTTTTCAAACATAAATTTTTTTTTGTATTTTTGTAGATTGTTTACAGCAAGAGAATTGTAAATAAAATAACGATAAAATATTGTAATTATGTACACTAAGTTTCAACAGCATCTGCAGAAAGAACTGGCCGATATCGAGGCCGCCGGTCTTTACAAACACGAACGCATCATCGAGAGCCCCCAGGGCGCCGAGATTATGGTGAAGGGCAAGAAGTGCCTCAACTTCTGCGCCAACAACTACCTGGGTCTGGCCGACAACCCCGAGCTCATCGAGGCCGCCAAGAAGGGCATGGACGCCCGCGGCTACGGCATGGCCAGCGTCCGCTTCATCTGCGGCTGCCAGGACCTGCACAAGCAGCTTGAGAAGAAGATTGCCGAGTTCTTCGGCACCGAGGACACCATCCTCTACGCCGCCTGCTTCGACGCCAACGGCGGTGTCTTCGAGCCCCTGCTGACCGAAGAGGACGCCATCATCAGCGACGCCCTCAACCACGCCTCCATCATCGACGGCGTCCGTCTCTGCAAGGCCCAGCGCTACCGCTACGCCAACGCCGACATGGCCGACCTCGAGGAGCAGCTCAAGGCCGCCCAGAAGAACCGCTTCCGCATCATCGTCACCGACGGTGTCTTCTCGATGGACGGCAACGTCTGCCCGCTGGACAAAATCTATGAGCTGGCCAACAAGTACGACGCCATGGTGATGGTGGACGAGAGCCACAGCGCCGGCGTGGTCGGCAAGACCGGCCGCGGCGTTACCGAACGTTACAACCTGCGCGGCAAGATTGAGATCCTCACCGGCACCCTCGGCAAGGCCTTTGGCGGCGCCATGGGCGGTTTCACCACCGGCAAGAAGGAAATCATCGACATGCTGCGTCAGCGCAGCCGTCCCTACCTCTTCTCCAACTCGATGGCTCCCGGCCTCGTGGCCGCCGGCATCCGCATGTTCGAGATGATGAGCGAGACCAACGCTCTGCAGGACAAGCTGCACGAGAACACCGACTACTTCCTGCGCCGCATGAAGGAGGAAGGTTTCGACTGCAAGCCCAGCGAGAGCGCTATCTGCGCCGTCATGATCTACGACGCCGCCAAGAGCCAGAAGTACGCCGCCAAGATGCAGGAAGAAGGCATCTTCGTCACCGGTTTCTACTATCCCGTCGTCCCGAAGGGCCAGGCCCGTATCCGCGTGCAGATCAGCGCCGCCCACGAGCACGAGCACCTCGACAAGTGCATCGAGGCCTTCAAGAAGGTCCGCAAAGAGATCGAGGGCTAATCGGCTGATTCTTTCCTGTCGGCGAATTCTGCGAATTAAGCGAATGAATTGCCGACGATGATAGCCTAAAACGAGAAAGGGAGTCCCTGCCGGGGCTCCCTTTCATTATTGCCAAAATCCCTCGATGAGGGATGAATTTTGCATTTTTTGTTCCTTTAATGTATGCCATATTGTTCCGATTTTACATAAAATCGGAACAATATGCCATGGATTCTCTCCATATTTAAAACTTTTTGCAAAAATACAAAATATTTTCAATATAGAGAAAATATTTCTGGTTTTTTTCGGGGGAAGTATAGGTCTTCAATAGGAAATTCTTCAATGAGTGATTTTGTTTTGTTCCGACTTATGCAAAATATGGGGACTGGGGCTTGTATTGTTATAAAATCGGAACAATATATTGAATATTATCGGAAGGACATGCATCAATACCATTGAGAATCGTTGACATTGTTATACAAGAACCAAGCTCATGATGCATCCCATCATGAGCTTGGTTTGTTGTGCTATAACATTTTCTAAGTTTACTCACATAATTCTACACGTAAAGATACTTCGCACTCGGAGACGTCAGCACATTTTGTTTCCCCTTTTATTTTTTTCGTTCTGAATTTTACTACCTTGTCTTTTTTGTTTGCGGGGATAACTACAGTTTTCTGTCTAATAACCTCATTACCATCTACATCAACAACTTTGACTTCCATAATTACAGTAACCTTGTAGGAATTTGTGTTTTCAAGTTTAACATTGATTACATCACAATCGCTTGCTTTTTCAATTGTGGGTTCAACACCTTGCGTTGTCTTGCACATCTGTGCGTTTGCCGTGAGAATCATTCCCACCATGGCGAATAACATTAATATTTTTTTCATGTTTTTTTGTGCCAGTTATATACCATCGGCCCATCGGTTCTTAAATAAAAAAAAGGTTTATTTGACGATAAAAGTAATTCTTCTGTTTAATTGGCGGCCTTCTTCTGTATTATTATCTGCACAAGGCTCACTCGCTGCTTTGCTAAGTTCAATAATACGGTTTTCCTTTATACCATGTCCTACAATGTATGATTTAGCTTGCTGAGCACGACGCATCCCAACAATTTTGTTATTGTCTTCACTTCCGATATTACAAGTATGTCCAATGATCGTAACTACTGCGTTTGGCCATTTTTCCATAAATTCTATAACTGCATCCAACTCTCGCATCTGATTTTGTGTGAGTTTATCTTCATTAAATCCATACTTTGAAACGGATAGTTCCGAGATTTTCGCAGCATCGGTCTGATATGTGTTGGTTGGAGATGGTTTTATGGGACTGGGAGATGTTGGGGTATCATGAGGAATATCGGGTCTTGGAGGATTTGCAGGACTAACATTGCTGTCATTGCTATCATCACTGTCGTCGTCATCACTGCTATCATCCTCCAATAGCTCCAATTCGATAAGCAATTTTTTTGTAATTTTGATATCTTTACCTATTCGTATTTGCATCAGGCACTGTGTTGCAGCATCTTTTGAATTGGATAATCCATCATCATAGAATAAGTCATCTTCATAGTATTTTGTGATGGCAGAATTAGCACTGTCTGCAGATATGCCAAACTTCGGTAAGTTTTCGGTAAAAATTTGGGTTCCGGAATGGTCTTTGAAACCATTTGACCGTAGCTCCGCAATTGCTTCTCCGCAATCAAATGAAAAATTATTTATACTTCTCTTTGATGCCAATTCTCTTGCTGTCTTCTTTGCTTCTTTTTTTGAATATCCCCAGCATTCAAGTATGGTTGTTTGGACTTCTTGGCACGAACTAATTTCTTTTATGATTTCTTTCTCATTCTCGTATTTTTCGTTCTCCTCTTCTACCTCCTTGTCGCGATTGCTCTCGCATTCTGCGGAATCCGCAGCAGAATGTGCTGATCTCAAGCAATTATTATATCGTAGATTAATTTCCCCCAATCTCCATTGGTGATTTAGTTCAGAATTGGCCTGCTTGCCACTAGCGCCACATGAACATAATAATAATAATGCGGTGCAAGATAGCAGATAAAATTTTATATATTGCTTCATTTTTTCTGGTCTGTTATATCCCATCGACACATCGGTTTTGTTTATAATAGGTTGATTTCGTGCCGATGGAATATGCACATAAAAAGAGCGTGGCACTTGTAAGTCTTCATCGGTTCTCCTGAGGTCTTGGACTACCTGTTTTCCCCAATTACAACGTATAAGTCCACGCCAAACGTGGTAACGCTGTCGCTAAAGCTGGGGAAAATCTCTGAAAGTGTCCAAGTTTCAGGAGAACCAGTTCTGCAAACTTCGCTTTTTTCTATTCTATGATGTGCATATTAATTTATGCGCTATGTTTCATTGGCATTATTTTTCGTTACTATTTCGTTCATATTTCGACTGCAAAGATACGACAATAATTTAATTCTGCAAAATTTATTTTTCTTCTTGGTATAAATAAAAAAACCGGGAGGCCCGAATCGCAAGATTCGGGCCTCCCGGGTGTGGTATTAGATAATTCGTATAATTCGCTTAATTCGCCGACCTAATAAGCTGATTCGATTGGCCGACCCTGTTAGGCCGTTTATTCGGCGGAGTGGGCGTTGGCGTTGGCGTCGACGCGTTTGACCATACCCTGCAGGGCGGTGCCGGGGCCTACCTCGATGAACTCGGTGGCGCCGTCGGCCATCATGTGCTGCACGGTAGCAGTCCAGCGGACGGGCGAGGTGAGCTGCATGAGGAGGTTCTTCTTGATGTCGGCGGGGTCGCTGTGCGGCAGGGCGTCGACGTTCTGGTAGCAGGGGCAGACCGGGGCGTGGAAGGTGGTGCGCTCGATGGCTTCGGCCAGTTCGACGCGTGCGGGTTCCATGAGGGGGCTGTGGAAGGCGCCGCCGACGGCCAGGGGCAGGGCTTTGCCTTTGGCTTCCTTGACGAGCTCGCAGACGCGGGCCACGCCTTCGTTGGTGCCACTGATGACCAGCTGGCCGGGGCAGTTGTAGTTGGCGGGCACGACGACCTCACCGCTGACGGAGGCGCAGATGTCCTCGACGGTCTTGTCGTCGAGCTTGAGCACGGCGGCCATGGTGGATGGGGTCTTCTCGCAGCAGCGCTGCATGGCGTTGGCACGGGCGATGACGAGGCGCAGGCCGTCTTCGAAGCTCATGGCGCCGGCGGCAACGAGGGCGGAGAACTCGCCGAGGGAGTGGCCGCCGACCATGTCGGGCTTGAAGTTCTCTCCCATGTATTTGGCCAGGATGACGCTGTGGAGGAAGATGGCGGGCTGGGTGACGCGGGTCTGCTTGAGGTCCTCCGGCGTGCCGGCGAACATGAGGTCCGTGATGCGGAAGCCGATGATGTCGTTGGCTTTCTCAAACATGGCGCGGCACTCGTCGCTGCCGTCATAGAGGTTCTTGCCCATGCCCACAAACTGGGCTCCCTGGCCGGGAAATACGTATGCTTTCATTGTTGTGATCTTGATTGGTTTAGTTAGTATTATTGATTGGCTTGATTGTCTTCCTTGATGCGGGTGTAAATACCACTGAGGTCGCACGTTTTGTCAATGTAATTGTCAATGGAATGAGTGTACATTATTTCGGCAATCATGACGGAGTCGTTGAGACCGTTGATTGTGAATTTCATTACATCGACTTCGCGGGAACCATTGGCGATAACATAGTTGGAGCAAATGATGTCGCGACCGTCAATTATCCATTTTTCGAAAAGGTGACCGCTGAAGTTGACGGTGTGGTCGTCGGAGAAGATTAGTTTCTGTCCGGCAGAACTGAAGACGTCGGAAGGGAGATTGAGGGGTATACGCCAGGTGCCGACAACTTGTGTCTCGGGGAAGGCTGGTTTAACTTCTTCTTTGCTGCATGCCACAGTCAGTAGGCATGTGGATAGGACAAGCAGCAGGGCAGTGGTCTTGAAATGTTTCATTTCTATCGGCATTTATTTGATATATCACTTATAACGGAAAGTTGTCGGAAATATTGTGTAGGATAGTATGTTTTTAGGTTGTGGTGTTTCGAAGGGTGGTGAAGAGGTGGCGGAAATCGTTGGGTTGGGGTGGGAGGAAAGCGGAAAGAGGCAGGTGGCAGATTCGTATGGCAAGAATAAGTTGGGCGAGGGCCATGAAGCTCTGCGCCGCGAGGGATGCCCAGGCGGAGCCTACGGCGCCGAAGCGGGGGATGAGCAGGAGGTTGACCGCGACGTTGAGCACCAGGCTGCTGGCGGCGAAGAGGTTGAGTTGGCGCAGGCGTCCGTCGGCGGTGAGCAGGGTGCCGAAGATGTAGGTGAGTCCGATGGGGATGAGTCCGAAGATGACGATGCGGAACACTGGCACGTATGGCTCGCCGCGTCCGTGGTAGAGCAAGGCCATCAGCGGCTCGGCCCAGAGGACGCAGAGGACAGCGGCGCCCGCGGCGAAGAGCATCATGGGCCAGAAAACGAGGCGGAGGGCGTCCTGGAGTGGCTGAGTGGTGTCGCAGGCAGGCTGCCTGCGTCCCATGTCGGCGAAGATTTTCGAGAAGACGGGTAGCAGGGGGACGCTGACGAGATAGCAGACCATCGTGAGGGCGTCGAGGAGGCGGAAGGCGCCGGCGTAGATGCCCGCCTCGGCGTCGCTGGCCAGGCGGCGCAGCAGGATGGGGTCGATGCGGTTGTAGCTGGCCATGAGCAGCACCAGCAGGGCGAAGGGGGCGCTCTGCTTGAGGATGACGAGGAAGAAACGGCGGTCCCACCGCAGGCGGCGGAAGTGCGCCTTGCGGGCGATGATGGCAAAGGCCAGCAAGGCCGTCAGCCCGTAGGCTATCGCCTGCGCATAGACGAACCAGTAGATGTTGAAGCCCTCGCGCAGCGGCCCCCACAGCAGGCAGCCGCAGATGAGAATCATCAGCACGCGGTCGAGGACGGAGAAGAGGCTGTCCCAGCGGAACAGCAGCAGCCCCTCGAAGTTGCTGCGCAGGTAGAGGATGAGCGAGTTGAGGAATTGGCAGAGCGTGAGCCACGCCAGCAGGCGGAACTCCTGGCTGCCGTAGCCCAGCAGGGCTCCGGCGGTGAAGGCCACCACCAGGTAGAGGCCCAGCAGGCACACCTTGATGCCGAGGATGCCGCTGAGGTGCTTGCCGATGAGTTGGGGGTGCTGGGCGATGTTGCGGGTGTTGAAGTTGGTGACGCCCAAGTCCAGCAGGATGTTGAGGATATAGGCCAGGTTGAAGATGGAGAAGTAGAAGCCGTAGACCTCGTTGCCGACGGCGTTCTGCACGCCTACCTCGACGCCGAGTATCCAGAAGGGTTTTACCAGCAGGTTGGCCAGCAACACCCAAAAGAGTCCGGAGAGTAGCTTCTTCTGCATGGCCTGTGGGGTGTTTCTTATTGTTTACCAATGGGTTTGGCGGTCCGGACGGGGAGCGTGCCCGGGGTGGTGGGCATCAGCGTTTTGGGACGATCGAGGATGGTCTTCCGTTCAAGGGTTTTTGCCTTGGGTGGCTCGACGGTCCATCGCTCCTCCATCTCCCATTTCTCACGCAGGCTGAGGGTTTTCTCGAAGAGTATGGACTGCTCGGGCTGACGCTGGAGGCGGTAATCGCCGGGGGTCCAGCGGCCGTTGCTGTCGGCGTCGACGACGGCGCGCAGGCGGTAGTCGCCTGAGGGCAGGTGGAGGAACCGCAGTTTGCCGGAGCGCGCAAGCACCTGCGAGGCCACGACGGTGTCCTTGCTGTCCAGCACCTCGACGACCAAGGGGGCTCCCATGCGGTTGTCTATGTCGATGCTCAGGGTGCCGTAGTCCTTGGGGGTCATGGTGAATATGAGGCTGTCGCTGCGGTTGCCGTAGAGGTCGGTGAAGAGGCCTCCGGCCAGCCGCACGCGGTATTGCTCGTCGCTCTTGATGTCGTTAGCCATGATGCGGGCTACGATGCCGTTGCTGTCGAGGACCACAGCACAGCGGCTGACAGTGCTGTCCTTGAGGAGCATGACTTCGGCCGTCGCGCTGTCGGCCACTTCGACGATTGGGTTGGTGAAGGCCAGCCGCAGGTCGTCGTAGTAGGCTTTGTTGCCGTCGCAGAGGGCTTTCATCAGGGGCGCCTTCTCTTCCTTGACTCCGGCCATGCGGCGGCCGCCCTTGCGGCTGGCGGTGTAGCGCAGCTTGAGGGTGTCCTGCAGCCCGGTGTCGGAGATGACGAGGCGCGCCGAATCCCGTTTGGCATCGAAACACCAGGCCGTGAGGGTGTCGCGCTTTTCGTTGAGACGCCATTGCCATTGCGCCCTTTCATCTTCGATACGAGGGTTCTGCATCGGCAGCTGGCTGACGATGGTGATGCGTCCGGCCTCGGCGAATTCGCTCTTCAGGATGCGCTGCTGACGGTTCTCGGGGGCCGAGAGGCGGAGGGTGATTGCTTGATTGTTTGATTGTTTGATTGCATTAACGGCCGGGAGGTCGTCCTGAATGCTGTCGCTGGCCGGGAGGCGGCGTGCCTGCGGGTGGCTGGCAACGAGCGTGGTGTCCCAGGCCACGGGGTCGGTGGCGTCGACGCGCAGGTTGCGGTTCTTGTCCTCCAGGGCCACCAGGCGGTAGCGCCCTTCGGGGATATAGTGGAAGGCGAATTTGCCCTCCTTGTCGCAGCGCGTCACATAGTCCGGCTGCACCGTAGTGGCCATCGTATCACTCTCCACTCTCTGCTCTCCGCTCTCCACTCTATAAGCCATCACCGTCACGCTCTCCTTCCAGGCCTTGCCGTTGCGGGCGTCGACCACCTGGCCGCCGAGCATCAGGGTGTCCATGGCCTCGCCTGTCGAGAAGACGTACTCGTAGCTCGGCAGCAGGTTGCCCTCCGTGAAGTCGGCGATGGCCTCCTTGAACTGGAAGAGGTAGGTCGTGTTGGCCTGCAGGGTGTCCTTCAGTTTCACTAGCACACCCTTGCCTTTGGTGGTGAACTCCGGCTTCTCCTTCATGGGCGGCGACACGAGGACGTTCTCCGTGGCGTTCTTCAGCACCACATATTCGTCAAACTGGATGTAGAACTCCTTGCCGTTGAAGCCCCGGCTTTCGTTGGCGGGCCGTGTGCCCAGGGCCACGGGCGGCGTCTCGTCCTTGGGGCCTCCCGTGGGGTAGCCCTGCCGCGCGCAGGCGGAGGCTAACAACAACAGAGACAGCACAAACAACAGGGATAGCGGGGTTATGTAAGCCCTGTTGTTTTTGTTGCTTTTGTTGTCTTCCGAAAAAATGTGCATGGTTGTCTTTTATCCAAACAGTTCGTTGATTTCTTTGTGCAGTTCCTCGAGGGCCTTGTCCGTGGGCAGGTGCTTGGCGGCGGAGGCGAAAATGGTGGCGGCCAGGCGTGTGGGGTCGTCGGTGTCCGTCAGGGTCACGGCGCAGGAGTTCACTAGGTTCACCATCTCGTCCTTCGCCTCGCGGATGCGTGCCCACGTTCCGGGAGCCAGGTATACCTGCTGCGAGAGGTTGTGCTCCCATTCGTCGCGGATGTTCTTGGTCATCACGCCCTGCAGCAGCTTCAGGTCCATGCCCGGCTGGTAGCAGCGCAGCACCAGGCTGTCCGGACTGATGCGCTCCAGGAAGAGGGCCATCCTCTCGTAGGCCTGCAGGCGGATGGGCGTCACCACCTTCAAGGTCTCGCGCCGCTCGTCGATCTTCATCTGCAGCAGACGCTCCTTCTGCTCGTTGTCGAAATAACGTTTCACCAGCAGGTACATCACTCCGCCGGCCAATGCCATCGTGGCCAGCATGGCCACCACAATGATCAAAATCTGCATATTCCTTTTTTTTATTTTAACGACAACTCTGACTATTCTTCTTCCATCAGTTTTGAAACCAGCTCCGTCACCCCCTTCGTGGCCACCTCCTTGATGAAGGTCACCGGGTGGCTCACCGGCACCTCCTTCGGGTCCACCACATAGCACGGCACGCCGCGCCGCACATAGTGTATGAGCCCCGCCGCGGGATAGACGGCCATCGACGTGCCTACGACGATGAAAATATCCGCCTCCTCGCACAGCTTGGAGGCAGGCTCGATATTGGGCACCGCCTCGCCGAACCACACAATGTGGGGCCTCAGCTGCGTGCCGTCGGGCGCCTTGTCGCCCAAGCGTATGTCCTTGTCGCCCACCTCCACGATGAGGTCGGGGTTGCGGTCGCTGCGCCCCTTGGTCAGCTCGCCGTGCAGGTGCAGCACATGGCTCGACCCCGCACGCTCGTGCAGGTCGTCGATATTCTGGGTCACGATATGCACGTCGTACCGCTCCTCCAGCCTTACCAGTTGGCGGTGCGCCTCGTTGGGCTGCGCGGCAAACAGCTGGCGCCGACGCTGGTTGTAGAAGTCGAGCACCAGCTCTGGATTGCGCTCATAGGCCTCGTGCGTGGCCACATCCTCCACGCGGTAGTGCTCCCACAACCCGTCGGAGTCGCGGAAAGTCGAGATGCCGCTTTCGGCGCTGATGCCCGCGCCGGTCAATACCACAATTTTCTTCATCATACCATGATAACGCAACACTTTTTATAATATTGTGTCGTGCATAAAAAATGGATACCGGCAACCTTTTCTTGACGACAACAAAGACAACAAAAACAACAGGCAAAGCACAACACGTGCTTTGCCCGTATGCCGCATAGGTGTCGAAGAGGTTGTTTGTTGGTTACTATTCAGGTAGTAGTCAACCCCATGTCAACCAGCAGGCAACGTCCACTGGGTTTCGGTTCGGTTTCGGTCTGGTTTCGGTCACCCTTCGGTCCAAAAATCATTCCCCGAAGATGTCCGACTGCTTCAGCAGGCGGACGGTATGCTGCTTGCCGTCGGCGGTGGTGAGGGTGAGGAGGTAGGTGGCTTGGGGGCGGGAGGTTAAATCCAACGAGTATTGGCCAGAGCCTATGGGGGTGAGGCGTACCTCCTCGCGGCGGCCGGAGAGGTCGGTGAGCCAGGCGGTCGAGGCCAGAGGCTCTCCACCCTGCACCTCGATGGTCACCCTCTGCCGGAAGGGGTTGGGGTATGCCACGAAAGCCCCCTCGTCGCCCACCACGGTGATGCGCACAGTGCCCGTGTCAATTGTCGTAGTATCAATAATGGTGGTGTCGATGGGCGCGACATAGACGTATGGTGTCATGAAGGCAGTGTCGACATAACAAGCAATATAGGCTTGGTCACGACCGCCTATAGGGTCAATGTGGAGCTCCCCTAAATCTGCGCTGCTGGCCACAATGCCGGTCAGATACAAGCAACTGTCATTAAGGTGCAGTCGTCCAGTTTTGTTCTTTGGGCTTATTGCATTGTAGTCGATAAATCCAATTTCGTGACCATCGGTATCCCAACACATGACACCTATGCCTTGCTCTGAAGTTCCTATATTGATGGAGGAGTCTCTGACAAAGATGTCTCCTTGAAATCCAACTTGCGAAAAGACTCGGTTATTGTTTACGACGATATTGCTCTGCTGGAAAATGATATCGGTCTGTTTTATTCGTGTCGCATTGTTTGTTCTCGCTTTCCCATATGCAATGAGACTATTGTCAAAGGGATCAATGCGAAGCCAAAAAAGATTTCGGTTCAAATCAAGAGTATCCTCGCGATATGTGATCCAGCAGTCGGGATCCTCAATTGTCAAGGGGTCTTTTTGCACAGAACCAAGGAGATAGATGGAGTTGGTTTCTTCGTCGTATGTTGTTCCGTGGAAATAGTATGCTTTGGGTATGTCCAATGGATCAGCAGTGCATGTAATTTGTACAACGCGTGTCGCTGTCAAATCTGTGGAGTATTCTATCATGCATGCATCAAATGCTGTCATGCTGTTCGAAATGCACCTCAATGAATCGGAGCGAGAGACATACATGGTATCGGGATAGTTCCATCCTCCGAGCGATAGATAGAAATTGTCATCAATGCCCTTTTCAAAAGAAGAGACCGAGATGTCTGTGTACAATTCTTGCGGAATGCACAGCGAGTCGAATACATACACTGCGTCTATCAATGAATTAAAATGTGGTGAAAATTTTAGAATCTGTTGGTTCCTATGGTCTGACCTGTATGATGGAGTGACATACAGAGATCTTTGGCCGTCAACAATAATGCGTATTTGGGCAATTCCTCCATTTTCTACAGTTAAATCAACATAGTCATTGATTGCTGAATTGTACCAAGAATAGGTATCAATTGCCCTGCGACAAATATAAATGTTACCTTCATCGTCAATATTGAACATTTCATTGGTGACAGTGGAGGTGATAATTCTATTATCGTTTGGCATGCCCCCTGTGTTGCTTTCTCGTAGCGTTGCTCCAGTACTATCGATGTATGCCATCTGCAGAAAATGCTGTTCCATCAAATTCCCATCATGGTCAAAAGTAATAAAGGCGTTAGTGGTGAAATTCGCTATACTGTCCGTGACCATCAGATAATTGTCGTTTGTGGTTAGCAAAGTATCCAAATAATACACCTTATTACTGTTGGATATGCTTCCACCATGTGGAAGTCGAAAAGAAACCAACGCTGTTATTGAGGAATCCCCTTGTTTTCTGATGTCCAAGGCAAGACAGTTGTCATATTGAGAATAGATGCTCTTATGCCACGCCATATTTCCCGAAGGTGTAAACTTCGCGATTAAAACGCACATCCTATTTGCTCCTGTAATGGGCAACAAATCTATGCCTTCTATACGAGCACCTGGTGTGAATTGCCCGATAATGTAAATGTTGCCATCAGAATCAGTAACAGAACTTACTGGTCTATGGACATCATCGGTGTTCAGCGATGGACCTGTAAACGTCTTCACCCAGTCGAACCGCTGGGCGTGGGCGGTGATAGCAATCAGCGCAAAGAGCGCAAAGGTGAGGGTCTTTCTTGCCATAGTTGTGTTGTTTTGTGCGTTTATTAATCCGTTTTCTTAACCGAGCCCATTGGGGGCTTCTATATATAAAGACCCAAAAGTGACGTTTTTGGCTCACACTTTTAACATTTGTTAGGCATTTTTAACATTTCAAGCTGCCTGTTATCACCGTGGCACTACTCCATCCTGGCGCGGCGGACGGTGAGGGCGACGGAGAGGGTGCTGATGGCCATCACCAGGAGGAAGGTGGCGAGGAAGTCCACGGCGCGCATGCTGACGGGGAAGGCGCTGACAACGAAGTTGCCGTCGCCCATGCGGATGATGCCGAAGGTCTGCTGCAGCCAGCAGACGACGAAGCCCAGCACAAGGCCCAGCACCACGGCTATGGCGCAGATGAGCAACCCCTCGGCCAGGAAGGCCCGCCGGATGGTGCGACGCTCCATGCCCATGGAGCGCAGGATGAAGATGTCGTCGCGCTTGTTGATGATCAGCAGCGACAGCGACGCCACGAGGCTCAGCGTCGAGATGAGCACGATGAGCGACAGCACCAGGTAGATGCCCAGGCGCTCCGTGCGGTAGATCTTGTAGTACAGCGGCTGCTGGTCGTGCCGGTCCTTGACCAGAAGTTGCAGGGTGGGGGAGTTATTTGACTGCATAGCCACTCTGCCACTCACTATCTCTGCCACTCTGTCACGCACCTCGTCCACATCCGCGCCGGGCGCAAGCTTCAGGGCCAGAGAGGTGCACTCGTCGGGGGCGTAGTTCATCAGGCGTTGCACGAAGGCGATGTCGGTCAGTACATACTGGCGGTCGAGGTCCTGCTGGATGAAGAAGTTGCCCACGGGGTAGGCGTAGCCGATGTTGAAGGCCTGGTCCATGGTGAGGCCCAGCGAGGTGGTGCCGCGCTTGGGTATGTGCACCGCCGCGGGCATGGCCGACGGCAGCCGCATGGCCAGGTCGTGGAATATCTGTCCGCCCACCACCAGCGTCGTCGTCCCCTCGGCCGTGAGGCGGTATTCGCCCAGGGCCAGCAGGGTGTCGATACCCGTCAGGGCGGCATAGTTGGTGTCCACGCCGCGCAGCTTGACGATGGCCTGGTTCTGCCCGTAGGTCACCCACGCCGTCTCGGTCACTATGCGCGCCACGCGCTCCACGCCCTCGGTCTTCATCAGGGCGCCCATGTCGATGTCGCTGGTGTGGAAGGTGCGCCCCTCGGCAGGCTCGATGACCAGCTCGGGGTCGAAGGTGTTGAAGAGACCCTTCGTGACGTCGCCGATGCCGTTGTATACCGACAGCACCACTATCAGCGCCATGGTGCTCACCATGAGCCCCACGAGCGATATCCACGAAATGACGTTGACCACCGACCGCTGCTTGCGGCTGAAGAGGTAGCGTACAGCGATGAGACGCTCCAGATTGAACGTTGAAAGTCGAAAATTGAATCGGGGTGCGCGCATGGATTTAATCCTTTTCAATTTTCAATTCTCAATTTTCAATTCTTCAGCAAACGCTCGATGTTCTCGATGTAGTCGAGCGAGTCGTCCAGGTAGAACTCCAGCTGGGGGATGATGCGCAGCTGCTTGCCTTCGCGCATGCCCAGACGGCGGCGCAGATCGGAGGTGTTCTCGCGTATCAGGGCCAGCAGGCCCTCCTTGGTGCCCTCGCCGATGATCATCAGCGACACATAGATGCGGGCGATGGAGAGGTCCGGCGTGATGCGCACCTGCGTCACCGTGATGAGCGACGGCCCGAAGACCGCCTTCATCTCCCGCAGGAAGATGTCTCCCATGTCCTGCTGTATCAGCCGGCAGATTTTATTTTGACGTGTAGACTGCATAACAAATTTTAATAACGGCGAATTTCTCGAATTTTGCGAAAGCCACGCGGGTAAATGGAAAGCGAATTACTCGAATCTCCTCCAACGCAAACCGCCTGTTGCGGTTTGCTCTACCATCTCCAGCCCAGGCGGATGGGCAGGAAGACGGTCTGCTGCATGTAGGCGATGCCGATGGTGGCGTAGAAGCTGTGCCAGTTGCGGCTCATATTGCGCATGCCGTGCAGGTGGTACCAGTAGTACCAGTTCAGGCCGCCGTAGAACTCGGCCAGGGGGGTGAACAGCATGTCGTCGGCGAAGAGCATGCTGCCGCCCAGGCGGGCTCCCAGCAGGGGGGCGAACTTGATGGAGGTGGGCTGGTAGTCCAAACCCATGACGGCCTTCCAGATGGGCCGGAAGTCGAAGTCAACGAACACGTTGGCACCCATCATCGACTCGGCCGTCTCCTGGTTGGGGCTGAGGTAGTAGCAGAACCCTGCGCCGCCGCCCAGGAACCAATCCTGGCTGATGTTGACGCCCGCCATGACGTTGACGTTGGCCAGCGAGTGGAACTTGTCCAGGTTGTAGCGCCCCGTCTCTTCGTCGGCGGTGCCCACATTGCCCATGAAGAAACCGTAGCCGCCTTCCACCTTGAGCATGAATTCATTCTTTTTTCCCAGCTGCGAATACTGTGCCGCCGAAGTGAGCGAAACGCCCACCAGTACGGCCAAAACGATTGCTTTTATCTTCATCATAACTGTATCAATTTCGACTGCAAAGATATGAAATTATTTTCAATTCGAACAAAATAAGTTCCTTTTGCCAGTGCTGGACTGAGTTTCTGGCCGCTGCGGCAGCCCGTTTGGTGCCACACTTGGCGGCCCTCGAGGTCGAAAATGGCCACCTCGAAGGCCTCCTCGCTCGCCACCTCCACCGTCAGCGGCTGTCCCGGCTGCAGGGGGTTGGGGAAGAGCTGCACCTCCGTGTATTCGGGACGTGCGATGCCCAGGTGCTCACGGTCCACGATGGCCAGCGTGTATTCGCCCGGCATCAGGCCGTCCATCACCAGGAAGCCGCTGTTCGGGTCGCCCTCGCGGCTGAAGGAGACGGCGTGCCAGTCGTGGCGGCTGTCGCGGCGGTACATCAGCGCCAGCGAGTCGGCGCTTGCCCGCTGGCTGAGGAAGCCGCGGTCCAGACCGTCATAGGTGTGGCTGGCGCCTGTGCGCACATACTGGAACATGCCTCTGTCGGTGCTGTCGGACTGCCAGTCGCCGCGCACAATCCAGTAGCGTCTCGCCGTGCGCAGCACGCCGCCGGGCATCTCGCCGAGGGGTTGTGCATAGTGGTGCTCGGCGACGAGGTGTCCCTCGTGCGCTGTCTTGACGCGCATGAAGGCCAGCGGCAGCGTGTAGCTGATGCCGTAGCCTTCCAGCCGTGCCTCGGCCATGGTGGCGGCGTCGGAGATTTCGCAGTCGGCGTCGAGCACGCAGTAGGCCGGCACAAAGGGCAGGGAGAATGTCTCCCAAGTCTCCGCGCCGTCGAAGACGGCCACGCGCTTGCACGACGTGGAGTCGAAGCCCGGCCGGGCATAGAAGGTCAGCGGCACGCGGTTCTGCTGCATCACGTTCGCGGTGCCCACGCCCTGCTGGCGTATGTGCACCTGCACCTCGTTCTCCAGGCATCCCTCTTCGGGGCGGTCCATCTCCACATGGTAGTCCACGAAGCCCGGCCCGAAGACGTGGAAGTCGAAGAAGGCCGTCAGGTCCACGCCGGTGTAGAGGCTCAGCGAGTCGCGCACACCGTAGGCGTCGATGTTGCCGAAGGCGCAACGCTCCATCAGACGGTTGAGGGCGCTGTAGAAACGCTCCTCGCCGAGGTATCCGCGCAGCGAGTGCCACACCATCCAGCCCTTGTCGTAGGTGGTGGAGCCGTAGGTGTGCTGGTGCGGCATGCCGTGCAGGGGGCGGTAGGCGCCGTCGGTGACGTGGGTGGTGCGCAGCACCGACTCCAGCCACCGCTGGTAGTAGTTGTCGCTGGCCGCGCGTCCCAGGACGGCCTCCATGGCCACCTCGCTGCAGAACGAGGCGCCGCCCTCGTTGATCCACATGTCGCCCTCGGTGGCGCAGGTGACGAGGTTGCCGAACCAGGCGTGCCCCAGTTCATGGGCTATGGTGGTCTGCGCCCGCTCGGCCGTCGAGGCCACGAAGCCCTGGTCGAGGGCTATGTTGTTCACATGCTCCATGGAGCCCTTGGAGGTGGCTATGTAGCCTATGCGCCCCCAGCGGTAGGGGCCGAAGCAGCGCTCGTACATGGGCACCACCGAGTCCAGCTCGGCAAAGGCCTGTCGCACGTTGCTCTCGCGTCCGGTGCGGTAGCCCACGGTGAGCGGGTAGTCGCCGTAGAGCGACGCTATGGTGTCGTGGACGCGCTGCCAGGCGGCCTGGCCCACGGAGACCAGGTAGGTAGGCGTGGGCTGGCTGATGCGCCACACCGAGAGCTCGCGCCCCAGCGTGTCGGTGGCCACGCTCTGGCGCATGCCGCCGCACTCGGCCGTCCAGCCGGCCTTGGTGGTGACGCGCAGCGTGTAGGTGGCCTTGTCGTTGAAGTTGTCGCGGCAAGGGAAGAGGACGCGCCCCATCACATGGGGGTCGGCGTCGAAGCCCACGCCGAGGTTGTAGCTGTGGCTGCCCTCGAAGTGCATGCCGCCCCAGCCGCCGCTCTCCACATATCCCGTGCTGTGGTACCACACCTCCACGTGGAAGTCCTGCCCCGTGGCGATGCCCGCCGTGGGCAGCGCCGCGAGGCTGGTGGTGCCCTGCAGCACCCCCTGCACCTTCACGGAGTCGACGGCGCAGGCCATGTCCAGCCCGATGGCCGGGCACGGACGCAGCAGCCGCAGCGTCACGTCGGCATAGCCCTGCAGCGAGTTGCCGCTGCTCAGGTCCACAGCCACGTCGTAGTCCACGGCATCGACCGAATCCGTCGTCTGGGCCTGCGTGGCAACGCCTCCTAACAGCATAAGAATCAGTATCGAAAGAGTCTTCAGCGTTTTCATGTCAATGTTCCAAATAAAATGCAAATATACAAAATTTTTTCAATATGCGCCCTCGAACGCCCCCGAAACGCCCCCAACTCGCCCCCAATTCGCCCCTTCTCATATAGTTTACATATACTTCTTATATAGTTCTCATATAGTTC
>CALGCG010000041.1 GCA_937884485.1 uncultured Bacteroidales bacterium | reverse complement strand
AACTATATAAGAACTATATGTGAACGATATAAGAACTATATAAGAAGGGCCGAATTGGGGGCCTCTTCGGTGCGGAGTGGGGACGGGTAGGATATGTGCTCCGGCTGGCGGGAAGTGGGAGCGGGGAGGCTTGGCGGGAGGGGTCAGCCCAGGATTTTTTCCAGCTGCTTGTCGCTGGCCTGCGGGAGGATGGTGTGGAGGTGGTCGAGGATGAGGCGGCGCGACTCAAGGGGTGTGCAGGAGGGCAGGAGGGCGTGGGCGCCGAGGAGGTGCTCGGGGGTGTTGAGCAGGGCCCAGCCCCAGCCGTAGGGGCGGTCGTGCTTGTCGCGGGGATAGACGAAGTCCTCGGTGACGATGCGGCAGGCGGCCTGGAGGCGTGTGACGTAGGAGTCGAACTTGCCCCTCATCTTGGGGCCGTCGAACCCGCAGGCGCGCCGCAGGTCGCGGGTGATCATGCTGCCGTTCACCTGCAGCACGGCGAGGATGGTGCCCTCGATGGAGTCCTCGGCGGGCAGGGGATGCAGGCTGCGGCGGTAGTTGCAGAAGTGGGGCCACCACTGGCGCGTGATGAATCCCGCCTTGCCGTTGAAGAACTTGCCGTAGACATAGCCCCCTTCGGTCACCACGGGGCCTTTCCATTGCCACAGCGGCCACTCCCAGCCGCCGTCGGGCAGCACGCGGTAGCGGCACTCCGGCGCCACCATCTCGTCGGCCGAGAAGCCCTCGATGTCGCCACCCAGAAGCGGCAGGAAGCCCATGCGGTCGATGGTCTCCATCAGTTCGGGGCAGTTGTGTATTGTTTTCTTCATTTTTTTTTCTTTTTTTTTGCCGGCGGGACGCCGGCACTCCATCTTTTATGCCGGCGGGACGCCGGCGCTCCAGGCTGCAAAGATACGAAAAAAACTTTTTTTTGCTCGCAGGTTTTTACTTTTTTCGTATCTTTGCAGACTAATTGATTTGTTAAAAATAAGGATAACTATGTTATTATTAGACGACAACACCCCTGCTATCATCGCGGCAGCCGCCCAGGCCGACCCCGCCCAGGCCGTGGTGCCCGAAGGCATCAAGGCTGTCGACAGCACCATTTCGACCGTCAAGGACAGCCTGACCAACATCAACAGCCTCGCCGACGTCAAAGAGATTGTCACCGGCGAGAACCCCATCATCAAGGACGGCCTCTCCGCCCTCACCAAACTCACCGTCGAGTTCGTCCCCAAACTCCTCGTGGCCATCCTCATCCTCTGGGCTGGCATGAAGCTGGCCAAGTGGCTCAAGAAGCTCATCATCAAGGCCCTCGACAAACGCGGCGCTGAAGGGTCGCTCAAGTCCTTCCTCGGCTCGCTGGTCGACGTGCTGCTCAAAGCCATGATCGTCATCATGGCCATGGACGTCATCGGTATCAAGGCCACCTCCTTCATCGCCCTCCTCGGCGCCATGGGTCTGGCCGTGGGTATGGCCCTGCAGGGCACGCTGCAGAACTTCGCCGGCGGCGTCATCATCCTGCTGATGAAGCCCTTCAAGGTGGACGACTACATCGAGTGCGGCACCTACAAGGGCTACATCAAGGAAATCCGCATCTTCCACACCATCATGCGCCCCTTCAACGGCCGCACCGTCATCATCCCCAACAGTGAGCTGGCCACCAAGAGCCTCATCAACCACACCAAGGAACCGCTGATACGCCTCGACGTCGTGGCCTCCGTGGCCTACGGCACCGACCTGGCCAAGGCCAAGCAGGTGCTGTGGGACGTGGTGCGCAGCGAGAAGCTCATCCAGTGGGACCCCAAGCCGCCGACCATCGCCGTCAGCGAACTCGGCAACAACTCCGTCGACATCACCCTCTGGCTCTGGGTCACTGTGGAGGACTACTGGGAGGTGTGGAAACACATCCGCGAGGACATCTACATCGCCTTCAACGAGGCCGGCGTCGACATCCCCTTCCCGCAGGTCACTGTCCACAACGCCAAGGAGAGCGCCCCCATCCACATGGCGCCCCGTCAGGAGCCCGACATCGACAAGCTACGTCCCCACCTCGCCACCGAGGCCATCGGCGAGGGAGAATAATACAATTGAAGATAGGGAATTGAAAAATGAAATAAAACGGATTGTTATGAATAGAATGGTTAAGTTTGTGTTCCTGGCATGTCTTGGAATGGTTTTCAATTTTCAATTTTCAATTTTCAATTCCATCCACGCCCAGAGTCCGCTGAGCGACAGCGCCACGGCCTATGTGCTCACCTGCGGCCCCGGCAACGACTTCTACACGACCTTCGGCCATACGGCCATACGCATCTGCGACCCCGCGCGCGGCATCGACCGGGTGTACAACTACGGCACGTTTGATTTCAACACGCCGCACTTCTACTGGAAGTTCATGCGCGGCAGGCTGGACTATCAGCTCGGTCGCACGACGTTCGCGCATTTCATGGCCGAATATGCCGCCGAGGGACGTTCCGTCTCGCAGCAGCGGCTGTGCATGGACGCGCGCGAGGCGGCGAACCTCTACCTGCTGCTGGAGCAGAACTACCTGCCGGAGTACCGCTGCTACCGCTACGATTTCTTCCGCGACAACTGCGCGACGCGGGTGCGCGACATGGTGGCTCTCGCCATGGGCAAGCAGGACACCGTCCTGGGCTCCGATTGGCAGGCTTCTCCCCGAAGCTACCGCCGCCTGGTGAGCGACAATCTCAAAGGCACCCTCGAGTGGTGGCGTCTCGGCATCGACATGCTCTTCGGCCTCCCGGCCGACCACCGTTGCACAGACATGGAGCGCATGTTCCTGCCCCTCGAGCTGCGCGACATCTACGCCGTCACCCTCTGGCGCGGCGACTGCGGCAACGCCCATATGGTTGCCCCGTCGGAGCAGTTGCTGTCCGAGCAGCGTGAGCCTCTCAGCGCCAGCTTCCCGCCGGTGGTGGTCTTTGCGCTGCTGCTGGCGCTGGTGGCTGTCATGACTTGGAAGGGGTGGTGGCACTCGTGGATGGACCGCGTGCTCTTCATACTGGCCGGAGTGGTGGGTCTGTTCCTTGTGTTTATGTGGGTAGGGACGGATCACTACTGCACCCAGTGGAACCTCAACATTCTTTGGGCCAATCCGTTGCTGCTGCTGGTGGCCATCCGTCTGGAACGCAGCCCGCGCTGGGCGCTGTGGCTGCTGGAGGGTTGCTTCGCCGTGGCGGCGCTGTGGGTGCTCTGGTGCGGCCTTTCGCCCGCCATTCTGCCGCTCATCCTTGCGTTAGCCCTGCGCACGGGCGTCCTGCTCCGCAGGCAATGAGGGTGATGACAATAAAAAAAATAAAGGTCCGTTGAGGACCTTTTTTTGTTGGGAGGCGGTCAGGGGTTGGAGGGGGGAGGGAGGAGTGACATGATTTTGTCGAGGACTTGCTGTGGGGTGACGGAGTGGAGGCAGCGGTAGTCGCCATAGCGGCAGGGACGGTTGCCATAGGCGGAGCAGGGCTGGCAGGGGAGGTTGGCGCAGAGGGCATTGGAGCGTTGCTGGTTGTAGGGGTAGAAGCCGAAGTCGGGGTGCGTGGCGCCCCAGATGCTGACCACCGGCACGCCGAGGGCCGAGGCGAAGTGCATGTTGGCGCTGTCCATGGAGACCATGAGGGAGAGCGACTTGATGATGGCCAGTTCCTCGCGGAAGGACTGTTTGCCGGCCACGGAGGTGACGTTTGTATAGGGAGCGGCCCACTGCTCGAGGGTGGGAGCCTCGTCCTTGCTGCCGAAGAGGACTATTTGATATTTTTTTTCGGCAAGCATGCCGATGAGCTGCTGCATCAGTTCCGACGGCCATATCTTGCCTTTGTGCTGGGCGAAGGGGGCGATGCCGATTGTGAGGTTTGAGGTCTGAGGTCTGAGGTCTGAGGTTTGAGGGGTGAGGGCGGACCTCGTCAGTCCGGCGCGGCGGAAGACGTCGTCGTAGCGCTGGTATTGGGGTTTGCGGGGAGTGGTTTTGAGGTGGTGGAGGAAGAGCCAGCGGGAGAGTTTGCCTTTGCGCAGGGCGCGTAGGCGGAAGTGGCAGTCGAAGAGGTGGTGCAGTTGCAGGAGCGTCAGTGCAAAGCCTACGCGGTTGACTTTGTGGAGGTCGATGACGGTATCGGCACCGACGGCGTTGAGCACTTTGTATATCTTGATGAAGCTCTGTTTCTTCTTGAGCCCCTGGTACTCCACGTTGGCCATGCCCTCGAACAGGGGTTGCAGCAGAGGCGGACCGGCGATGGTGAAGCGCAGGTCGGGGTTGTCCGTGGCGTAGCGTTCGACCAGTGGGGCCATGATGGCCACGTCGCCGAGGGCGGAGAGGCGGATGACGAGGACGTTGTGCATCGGTTTCAGTTTTTGGTTTTTAGTTTAAGCATTTCGGTATAGAGTATCTGGTTGCGAGTGCTGAAAACTTAAACTTGAAACTTATGACTTTTTGTACAGCATGGGGTTGAGGGAGGGGTCGTTGTACATCTTCATCTGGCGGTAGAGTTTCATCTGGCGGCGTCCGGCGGCGAGGTCGTCGAGGAGCTGGTCGATGGCGGTGGTGAGGTCGGCGCGCTGGGTGAGGAGGGTGTCGAGTTTTGCCTGGCACTTGGCGCGGTGGGCGTCGTCGCCGCGGTTGGCCTCGATCTGGAAGTGGTAGACCTTGAGGGCGAGGATGGAGAGACGGTCGATGGCCCAGGCGGGGGTCTCGGTGTTGAGGCGGGCGTCGGGGGTGGGGGCTACGTGGCCAAACTCAGCCATGTAGTGGTCGTCGATGCGCTCCACGAGGTCGGTGCGGTGCTGGTTGGAGCGGTCGATGCGGCGCTTGAGCTGGAGGGCGTAGACGGGGTCCACGTCGTCGGGACGCACCAGGTCCTCGAGGTGCCACTGCACGGTGTCCACCCACGACTTCTCCCAGAGCACGGCCTCGAAGGTGCCGTCGGGATAGGGGTTGTGCTGCGGGGCGTCGACGTTGTCGGTCTTGTGGTACTCAGCCACCTGCTGAGCGAAGAGGTTATAGAGGTCGTTTGCTTTCATCTATGTTGGTTTTTGTATGTTTTAAATATTAAAAATAATGTCCGATGTTGAGGTAGAAGTTGAGGCCCGGGGCGAGGGTGGAGTAGCCGAGGTCGGCGGAGATGGGGCCGAGGAAGGAGTTGTAGCAGTAGCCGAGGGAGAAGCCGTAGATGTTGGGCTCGATTTGAAGCAACTCTTCGACATCGAGGGACTCGCGTGCCGCTGCAGCGCGGAAAATGATATACTGGTTCTTGTGTATGTTGAATTGCAGGCGCAGCTGTGCGGCGACAAACATGGGTTCGACATAGGTGAGGCTGTGCACTCCCGGGAAGGCAAGCTGCTGGTCGACAATGTTCTGGTATGAACCGATGGCGTTGGCATAGGGGTGGGGGATGTCCTCCTGCGAGAAGATGAGTCGGCCGAAGAGGCAGGGCGAGAGGGTGAAGGTGGGCGTGAGGGCGAAGGAGTTGCGCCAGATGGTGCGTACCTCGCTGATGCCGGCCTTGTCCATGTAGGTCAGCAGGTTGTCGGTGCGATAGGAGTAGGAGGCGGTGAAGAAGATGCCGCGGGTGGGGGTGTAGAAGTCGTTCTCGGTGTAGAGGGTGGACTCGAAGTGGTAGGTGAAGAAGCGCGAGTCGTCGACCACGATGGTGGGGCCGCCGGCGGAGAGGATGGGGTCGTAGAAGTCGAAGTGGTCGAAGACGATGCCGGCGCGCAGTTTGTATTTGCGGAAGCGCGAGTTGATGGGCATGAGGGTCAGGCGGTGCTGGTTGTGCTTGGAGTTGTAGGTGCGTACGCCGTTGGTGTAGATGTCGATGTCGTTGCGGAAGTAGGTGTAGGAGAGCGAGGGGGAGGTGATGCCGCGGGGATAGAGGAACTGCTCGGCGTGGAACTGTATGCGTTTGCCGAGGCGCAGGTGTGCGTTCAGCTCCATCGGGATGCCCCATTTGAAGGGGAAGCGTGCACCGATCTGCAGGGCGCCGGTCTCCTCGTTGTCGAAACGGAAGGCCACGCCGACGGCGGGATTGTAGAGCAGGGGCGACGGAGGGGCCGTGAGTTTGTAGGAAGGTTTGCGCTCCTCCTGACCGGAGGAGGTGGGGGTGACGGAGCGACGGGAGTCCCACATGGGGCGTCGGGCGGCGATGTCGTCGCGCAGGGCCAGGAGCTCGTCGCGGTGGCGGGCAGCCTCTTCGCCGCCACGGCGCAGGAGGGTGTCGATGGCGCCGGCCGTGAAGGAGGCCGCGGAGTAGCCGCTGACGTCGACGTGCATCACGATGTCGCTCATGGCGATGTTGTCGTTGTATTTGTTCTTGCAGTTGATGTCGATGACCTGCATCAGGAGGTCGATGGGACCTGTAACGTCGTCGGCCACGAGGGTGTCGCCCTGGACGGTGACGCCGATGATGATGTCGGCACCCATCTGGCGGGCGATGTCGGCAGGGTAGTTGTTCCTTAGGCCGCCGTCCACCAGCAGGCGGTCGCCTATGCGCACGGGCGAGAAGACGCCGGGGATGGACATCGAGGCGCGCATGGCCTGCTTGAGGTAGCCGGAGTGGAAGTCAACCTCGGTGTTGGTGATGACGTCCGTGGCCACGCAGGCAAAGGGGATGGGCAGGGTGTTGAAGTCGATGGAGTCCAGATAGCCCTCGAGGAGGCGGTCGAAGAGGTGGTCGAGGTTGGTGCCGCGGATGAATCCGGCGCCGGAATTGCGGTTGCCCTTGCCGGAGGTGAAGGCATGCCAGAGGGCGTAGGTGTTCTGCAGACGGCGGGTGTCGATGTCGACGGACTCGGGATTGACGCGGTCGGAGAGGAGGAAAGGCCAATCCTGCGAGCGCACCAGGGAGTCCAGCTCGTCGGTGCTCCAGCCCACGGCATAGAGTCCGCCGATGAGCGAACCCATGGAGGTGCCGGTGATGATGTCGATGGGGAGTCCGGCTTCCTCGATGGCGCGCAGGGCGCTGATGTGCGCCACGCCTTTGGCGCCGCCGCCGCTGAGCACCACGGCCACCTTGGGCCGGGCAAAGGCGTTGTTCCTGCCCGTCTGGGCGTGGGTCGGCACAATGGTAAGTGTCAGCAATGAGATTATGAGCAGCAGGTGTTTCATTGTGTAGATAGGGGTTCTCGTATGGTGCGGTGTTTTCTCTTAGTGGGCTGGAGGATAAAACTCGTTATTTCAAGGTATTCTTTCAGACTGACGTGGGTGAGAATGCGTGTGTCGTAGCCCTGATGGGAGACGGCGATACTGTAGTTGCCGGGCAAGACGTTGAGCTCGAAGATTCCATGGTCGTCGGCCAGGGTGGTGGCCACGGTGTCGCCCTTCTCGGTGAGGACGCTGATGCGGGCAAAGGGCAGAACGGCCCAACAATTGGGGCAGTCGGCAGATGTGTCCGGCTGGCCTATCTGGCCGGAAATAAAGACGTCTTCCGGCCGGTAGAACAGATTCCAAATGTAGTCCGCAAGTGAGTCGGGTGTATCGCTGAAGGTTCCGTATTGGTAAACGGAGTCGCCCTCGCGATACTCGAACTGGGTCCAGCTGCCATCGATGGCGATGCTGGAATCCTTGGGCAGTGATTTGATGGCTGCAGCACTGCGGAGAATATGTTCATGCTGGCTGTGTGTCAGGGAAAGCGAGGTGATGTCGCTGACAGTGTCGTGCCATTCCCCGTCGACTCGAAAGTGGAAACCCCGTTGACGGGTGACGTTTTGGTCCTCGCCGATCCGAAACATCGTGTAGCGGGGTGATGGCATGTGTGCAATCGTCACACTGACGGTCTGTCCCCATGCCAACAAGGGGAGCACGACGAGGAACGCTATCGGGACGGCTTTCTTCATGATGCAACGGTTTTCGTTTCCACTTGTCCGTAGACGTCTTTCCGGAGCCTCATCCACTGCAGCAGGCCGCGCAGGGTGAGGAAGACTATGAAGGCTGTCCAGAGGATATTGTTCCAGGTGAGGGTGTCGAGGGGGGCGTTGAGGGCTTTCAGGCCGTAGTAGACGGCGAAGAAGGCGGCGGTGGCCACGAACATGGCGTTGCGCATGCTGCGGCTGGCGGTGGCGCCGATGAAGATGCCGTCGAAGAGGAAGGCCGCGAAGCCGCACACGGGAACGATGAGCACCCAGAAGAGGTAGTCGCCGGCGGCGTCGATGACCGACTGCTGGTCGGTGAAGATGGCCAGGAACCACTTGCCGCCCACGGCGTAGGCTCCGGTGAAGACCACCGTCAGCACCAACCCCCACACGATGAGCAGCCGCACCGCCGACCGCAGGTTCTTGGCCTCGCGGGCACCGATATAGCGGCCCACCAAGCTCTCGCCGGCATAGGCGAAGCCGTCCATGATGTAGCTGAAGAGGGTGAAGAACTGCATCAGCAGGTTGTTCACCGCCAGCACCTCGTCGCTGATGTGGCTCCCGGCGGCGGTGATGAAGGTGAACACCGCGGAAAGGCACACCGTGCGCAGGAAGATGTCGCCGTTCACCTTGAAGAACCGGCGCATCTCCTCCCAGCGCAGCGCACCCCTGAGGAACGAAGAACGGCTTGTCGCGTCAGCCGATGCTTCATGCTTCATCCTCAGTTCTTCATTCCTGAACTTCCTCCGCAGGAAAAAGATGCCCATCGCCAGGCCTGAGTACTGTGCCACCACCGTGCCCAGCGCCACGCCCGCAATATCCCAGTGGAACACCAGCACGAAGAGCAGGGAGAAAACAATGTTGACAATGTTCAGCGCAATGGCTATCCACATCGGCGTCTTGGAGTCCTGCATGCCGATGAACCACCCCTTGATGGCATAGAGCCCCAGGGTGGCCGGGGCGGCCCAGATGCGCACCTGGAAGTAGGTCAGCGCCATCGCCAGCACCTTGTCGCTCCCTTCAAAGATGACCGGCACCAGCAGCCCTATGGGCCACTGCAGCACAATCAGCGCCAACGCTATGCCCAGCGCTATGGTGCAGGCGCGGACGAGGGTCTTCACCGCCTCGTCCCACCGTTTCGCGCCGTAGGCCTGGGCCGTGATGCCGCTGGTGCCCATGCGCAGAAAACCGAAGTTCCAATAGATGAGGTTGAAGAGCGACGCCCCGATGGCTATAGCCCCCAGCCCCTCCTCCGACAGGTGGCCCATAATCGCCGTATCCACCATGCCCAGCAACGGCACGGTGATGTTGGTGATGATATTCGGCAACGCCAGTCCAAGAATCCTTCGGTTCATAAAACTAACCACTTAACACTAACCACTAACCACTTAACTCTTGACTCATAACTCATAACTGATCCTGCAGCTTGCGCAGTTCAGCACTTTGCGCGAACTCTTGTCGCTCACGAAAACCACTATGTGGCTGTTCGCCAGGTTGATGTCCTCGGCGGGAGTGAAACTCAGCGTGCCCCGCAGGGCCTCGCCTTCGGTGCCTTTGGCCTCGATGTCCCGACCCCAGAATCCCGTGATCACCTTGCGCAGCATGTGGTTGTGCACGTATGCCTCGTCCACACTGTTGTCGGGCATCAGCTGCTTGTACACCAGCGAGTCCTCCACCAGCGCTGCCGTCAGGGTCAGCGGCGCGTCCATGGAGCGCAGCAGCTGCAGGTCCACCGTGATGTCCACCTTCGTTCCCTGTTTGGCACTCACCTCGAGGGCCACCGCCGGCGTCTCGCCCAGAACCGCATTGATGGCGCCGACAATGTTGCCCATATCGCCCAGGTACTGCGTCCCTCGGTCGCGGTTGACGTAGGCTGCCGGAATGGCGTTGATGCCGAAATACTGGTCCCAGGCCGTACCCCCGTCGGTCCGCATGTCGGGCTCCCCGGGGTAGGGCACTCCCTGCCCCTTCGGGTGGTTGATGCTCACCACCACCACGTTCTCGTTGTGGATGCCGGCAAGGGTCACGTCCGCCGTCGGGCAGTTGCTGCACCGCGGACCCGTGTACTTCTCCACGTACGCCCGCTGCACCGCATTGGCTATCGGGCTCCCCGCCGTCCAGCTCACCACCGCTCCGTCATACACCGTGTACTCCCCCTCCTCAATCTTGTCGCAGGACGTCATCAGCCCCGCCAAACCCATTAAACCTATAATTCCCAGAAATATCTTTTTCATAATCATAAACTTTTAACTCTTAACTCTTAACTCATAACTGCCTAAAAGCTCGTCGTCAGCCCGAACGTCAGCCCGTTGCTCGCAGGCACCGTGCGGCACACGCCGCCGATGCACAGCAGGCCCTCTCTCTGCTTCCCGTAGCCCACCTGCAGGCGCGTGGCTCCGTGCGTGTAGCCCACGGCCACATTGTAGTAGTTGCCAGTGCCGTCGTTGTAGGCGTATTGGTCGCTGGCCGAGAGGAACCAGTGCGAACCGATGTTCCACTCCACCAGCCCCATCACCCAGTCGCCGGCGCGGCGGTCGTTGTGTTCGGGGTCGGCGGCGTCGTAGTGGCTGTCGCTGCCCATCCATTCGGCCTCGAAGCGCAGCGAGTGCTTCTTGTTCACCTTCCACAGCACGTCGGCCACCACTATGTTGTTATGGTGCAGGCTCCCCGGCTCGTTCTCCACCACCGGGTTGAACACCTGGTAGGCGTAGGTGACGGTGGCTTTGACGTTCTTGCTGAGTTTCTTCGCCACCTCCACCGACACGTCGCCGTACAGCGTCTGCCCCAGGCCGCCGTTCACCTCGTAGCCCTCCGTGCCCGCGCCGCCGGTGACGGTGGTGTCAAGCCCCATGACGACCGAACTGTTCACGTGCACGTCCGTGCCGTACTTGCCGCCGGCCTTGATGGAGTGCTTGAACTCCTCGCCCGCCCGCAGACAGGGCTCGTGATGGCTGTTGCCCACCACGATGCCGTATTCATCCGCCAGCTCCTCATTCAGGGA
>CALGCG010000040.1 GCA_937884485.1 uncultured Bacteroidales bacterium | reverse complement strand
GAACTATATAAGAACGATATAAGAACTATATAAGAAGGGCCGAACAAGGGGCGAAGAGGGGGCGAGTCGGGGGCGGTGCGGAGGGGGATGGCGTTTTGAGTGTTTTTTTTTGTCATGTTAAAAAAAAGATGTATCTTTGCAGTGTGAAATAAAAAGATGCAACGATGAATGGTACAAGAACAAGGAGCGTTGTGATGTTGGCTATAATGTTGGTTGCCAACGTGTTTTGTTATGGGCGCGTGGAGCGCGACACGTTGGGTCGCGGGACGATGGTGCTGTTCACGGAGAATGCGGGCCAGTGGGACGGGCGTGTGCGTTTCGAGGCGCAACTGCATGGCGGGGCGATGTTTATGGAGGCCGACGGCATCACGGTGGCCTTGCGCGAGGGGGTGGAGCATCCGTCCCCGTCGAGGGCTTACCCGCGCTGCCATGCCTACAAGATGTGGTTTTCCGGCGCCACCCCTACCCTGCCGCAGGGTGTGGGGCGTGCGGAGGGATATTCAAATTATTTTCTGGGTTCCGACGCGAGCCGCTGGCGCACGAAGGTGGGCAGCTATGCGGCGGTGCGCTACGAGGGCTTGTACCCCGGGGTGGCGCTGGAGGTCTACGGGGCGCAGAAGGCCATGAAGTACAACTTCATCGTCGATGCGGGGGCCGATGCGGGAGTGGTGGCGATGGAGTATGAGGGCGTGGACGGCGTGAGGGTGAACGGCAAGGGCAACCTTGAGGTGAGGACGAGCGTGCGCGACATTGTGGAGCTGCAGCCCTACGTCTACCAGACGGTGCGCGGGACGGAGAAGGTGGAGGTGAAGAGCCGTTGGCGTGTGGCGTCGGCGGGAGGTGCCGCCAAGGGCGCCGGCGGGAACCGCTGGAAGGTGTGGGTGGAGGTCGGCGAGTACGACCACGGGCGCGAGCTGGTGATAGACCCTGTGCTTATTTTCTCCACCTACACGGGTTCGACGGCGGACAACTGGGGCACGACGGCGGCATACGACCAGGAGAAAAACGTGTACACGGCGGGGCTGGTGTTCGGCGTGGGCTACCCGACGACGCTGGGCGCCTACCAGGACACCTTGGGAGGGGGCGCCGACGTGGGCATTTTCAAGTTCGATTCGTTGGGCAGCCAGCGGCTGTATGCCACGTATCTGGGCGGCAGCTCGTCGGATATGCCTCACAGCCTGTTCGTAAACACGTTCGACGAGCTTCTGGTGCTGGGCACTACGGGGTCGGCGGATTTCCCTACGACGGCAGGCGCCTACCAGGAGGAGCACGGCGGTGGCGAGGCCATCAACTACTTGTCGAACATCATCATGTATCAGCATGGTAGCGACATATTCGTGAGCCGCCTGAGCAGCGACGGGAGCCAGCTGATGGCGTCGACATACGTGGGCGGCAGCGGCAACGACGGCTTGAACTACCGCGAGTATTTCAACAACGACTACATGACGACGATGATGGGCAACGACTCGCTGTACTACAACTACGGCGACGGCGCCCGCGGGGAGCTGATAACAGACAATTTGAACAACGTGTATGTGGGCAGCACGACGATGAGCCGCGATTTCCCGACGACGGACGGCAGCGTGCGCAACACGGCGCCAGGGAGACAGAACGGCGTGGTGTTCAAGCTGGACCACAATCTGCGCACCCTGCTGTGGAGCACCTACCTCGGCGGCAGCGGCGACGATGCCGTATATTCCATCGATGTCGACACGTCGTACAACCTGCTGGTGTGCGGCGGCACAAACAGCAGCGACTTCCCGACGACGGAAGGCGCCTGGCAGAGGACGTACGGCGGCGGGTCGGCCGATGGCTTTGTGAGCAAGATATCGTACAACGGGGAGCGCCTGATGGCGTCGTCGTATGTCGGTCTGAGGTTCTACGACCAACTGTATTTTGTGCGCGCGGGCAAGCGCGACGAGGTGTTCCTCTTCGGCCAGTCGCAGCCTGCCGGCGCCAGCACGTTCATCTACAATGCCGGTTACAGCGTCTACAACAGCGGTATGCTGCTGATGCGCATGCGGCCCGACCTGAGTGACCGGGTGTGGAGCACCCTGTTTGGCACTCCGGGGCGCATCAACCTCTCGCCCACGGCTTTCGCCGCCGATATATGCAACAGGGTGTATGCCGCGGGCTGGGGACGCGATTTTGTGGGATATGGCAATATAGGATGGTACACGCTTGGCACCACAGGGATGGAGACGACGACGGATGCATGGCTCGACAGCACGGACGGGCAGGATTTCTACCTGATGTCGATAGACGCCGAGGCCAACAACCTGGAGTTTGCCACCTTCTTCGGCGAGTTGCACGACCCCGCCCAATACCGCGGAGGCGGCGACCATGTGGACGGCGGCACGTCGAGGTTCGACCGTCTGGCTACGCTGTACCAGTCGGTGTGCGGCTCGTGCGGAGGAACACAGGGGTTCCCGACGACCGCGCAGGCGTGGAGCGACAGCAACCGGGCGAGCAATTGCAACAACGCCCTGTTCAGGTTCAATGTAACGAACGGGTTCCCGGTGGCCGAGTTCGTGCCGCCCACGGCGGGCTGTGCGCCGTACAACGTGGCGTTCCGCAATACGGGACGCGGGACGGCGTTCCTGTGGGATTTCGGCGACGGCACCACCTCGACCGAGCGCAACCCCTCGCACACGTACAGCGAGGGGGGGCTGTACAGGGTGACGCTGATTGCCCGCATGCCGGGAGGCTGCAGCGAGGCCGACACGCAGCACCACACGGTGCATGTCATCGGCGACCACGGTTTGAACTTTGCACCCCAGATAGCCTGCGAGGGGGCGAGAATACAGATTGGAATGACGCCGCAGCTGGGCGCCACCTACGAGTGGTTGAGCGGCGAGGTGAGCGACAGCACGGTGGCGAACCCCTGGGTGAGCGAAACGGGAACCTACCTGCTGGAGGTGTCGGCACCGGGATGCCGCGAGGTGGACACCTTCAGGGTGGAGAACTACAGGCTCGTCACCGAATGGACAAAGAGCGCGATATCGTGCACCGATTCGGCCGACGGAAGCCTGCGGCTGCGGCTGGGACCGGACATCGATGCCGACTCGCTGACGGTCGCCATCACGCCTGCGGCGACAGGCAGTTTTGTTGGAAGAGAGTATGTCGCCAGCGGTTTGAGGCCGGGGACGTATCATGTGGTGGTTGAGGGCTATGGCTGCCTCTTCGAGCGTGATATAGAACTTGAAAATCCGCCGCGCCCGGTGTATACAAAGGAGTGCACACCGGTGGTGTGCTCCGACAGCTGCGAGGGCTGGTACAGAATCAGGTACACCGACGGCGGTGTGGAGCAGGACACCCTGGTGGAGGGATTGTGCGAGGGGGTGTACCGGACGGCGCTGGTGTCGGACGGGTGCCCTCTGGTAGACACGACAGTCATTGTTCGCAGCCATGTGCTCGACAATTTCAGCGCCTGGGCGGATGCCATAAACATCTATATGGGTCAGGCTGTGGGGGTGCACGCGACGGAGATAGCCGGTGCAAGTTACATGTGGGAACCTGCCGAAGAATTGAAGGACGCCCGGGCGAGCAGCACGATGGCCACGCCCGACGATACGCTGGCGTGCTACACGGTGACGGCAACGGCCCCCGACGGTTGCAAGGCGACAGACACGGTGTGCATCAGCTGCTCGGAAATCAACTGCGGGGAACCAGACTATCATATTCCCAACGCTTTCACGCCGAACAACGACGGAGTGAACGACAAGGTGGATTTCGGGAGCCCGATACTGTCGGAAATCCATGTGGCAGTGTTCAACAGGTGGGGGCAGTGTGTGTATGAGAGCGAGGATTTGAACGACTGCAGCTGGGACGGACGCTACAAAGGCAATGCCTGTTTGCCGGGAGTGTACACCTATACCTGCCGTATAAAGTGCCACAACGGAGTGGAGACAGAGCTGAAGGGCGATATTACGGTGATACTATAAGTGTGGTGTTGAGTGGCTAATTGTTAAATGTCAGAAAAATAGTGAAGAAGGATCAGTTCATAGCGTTGTGCGCCGACAGCAAAGAAGAAGGCGAGAGCCTGCTGGGAGTGGTGAAATGGCTCTCGGACCGACTGAAGAAAGGTGTCATCGTGTTCACGTGCAGCGAGGACGGCAAGGAATGGGTTGGGTCGCTCGGCCACCCCTATGCAGCGTTGAAGGGAAGCTGGGCAGATGCCGTGGAGGCAATGCCGACGGCCTTCAACGTGGTGCTGGCGGTGGCGGCGTTCTCCCCCCATGCCCCCCGCAAAAGCATGGGTAACCCGCGCCAGCTGCTGGAGAACTTCAAAGAGTCGAAGGTGGCCTACCTGGCTGTGCCGGCAGAGGGAACATCGTGGGGAGAAGGAATTACACACCCGAAGGTGGCGCTGACCCTGGACCACCAAAGGGAAAGCAAGGAGAAGCTGCTCTGGGCGTCGTACATGGCACGTTTTTGTGGCGGCGAGATTGACGTGTACCATCTGGCCTACCGCGACGCGGATTTCCGCCGTCGGCTGGAGAACAATATCAAATACCTGGACAAGGTGTTCGGTTCGCTGGGTATCGGCTATCGCTTGCACGCATTGGAAAGTAGAAACCAATATGGGCACCCCGACAGACAGACTGTCAAGGATGTGGAGTACGACCTCTTCATTTCGCTGGTGGAGGGACAGAGAGACCGGGACCTGCTGGATGTGCTGCTGCCGAGCGAGTCGCTGCGTCTGTTGCGGACCACGGAAAAACCCATCCTTTTCCTGAACCAGCGGGACGACTTGTATGTCATGTGTGACTAAGGTGGAATCTTTTTGATGCCTAAAGTTTGACTTTATTGCCTTACTATCCAATTTTTTTCGTATCTTTGCAGGAAATGTAATTTCGCAAAAAATACATTAACACATAGAATACAAACACTTAAAGTAATAATATTATGAAAAGAAAGACATTTTTTTTGACCATTGTCCTCGCCTGTGCTGCATTGGCATCGTGTCTGCGCAGCGACGACCTTGAGATATTACGTCACCCCATCCATGTGACGGGATCGCTGAATCCGCAATACGGAATCCCTGTGGCAACGGGTGAAATGAATATCAACGACATCCTGTCGCACCTCAGTGCTGAATACCAAGGCTTGCTGGTGGAAGACGAGGAGGTGGTGACCATAGCCTATGAGACAATGATGAGCGACACGATATACGCCTTCTCGCAGATTCCCGACGTCGCTCCGATGCCGAGAAACACCACCAAAGACGGCTCCATGTGGTTCTCGAAGGATACCGTCATTACCGACACCATCGACATCGATTTCTTCAACGATGTCGAATTCAGCGGCCAGCTGAACATCGAGCACATCTGGCTTGACCTGGCCGTGACGGCCTATGGACAATGCCCCAAAAGCGTGAGACCCTATGTGAAGGCCAGCTTCGACAACCTTGTTGTTTCCTACGACGACCACAACGGTGTGCACAAACCCTTCAACGCCGTGTCGGTGAACCCCATTGAAATCACCGACATCAACGAAGGCTTCTCTCATGAATTCCAGCAGGTCGACGTGGCGGACATGGCCAATGACATGCCGCGCCGCATCTACACATCGTACAGAATGCGCTTCAGCGTATCGTCGGAATTTATCGCCTCGGCCATAAGCAGCATGTACTTCGGAGAAATCCTTGACAGCCTCCGCATGTCGAAGCTTATCTATGCTGCTGACATGGCTGTCACTATCCCCATGAGTGTGCAGTTTGATAACCTTAACTATTCCTACGACCTCGACCTCGGTGATGGTCTGTCCTCGGTCAATCTGGATTCTATCGCCAACAGCATCGCGGAAGGTATAAGCGTTGATATCGACACCTCCATCTTGCGCCTGGCGCTGGACAACGGAATACCGATGGAATTCACGCTCGGTGCCACCCTTGTGGATGGTAACGGCAACAACCTGTTGGAAGTGTTCAACAACCGCACCATCGCCTCCGCCGCGACCGTCCCCGACCCGCAGGACAACGACCGCTTCATGGCCGGCGAGAGCGTCCGAACCGTGGTGGAGAAAAAACTCACAGCCGACGAGCTGGCCCTCCTCGACGATGCCAAAAGCCTCCACCTCACCCTCCGCATCGACACCCAGAACAAGCATGTCACCATCCGCCGCTCCGATTTCTTGAAAATCAAAGCCTACCTGCAGGTCCGCCCCACTGTGGACATCGACATAGCTGTTACAGACAATGGTATTCTCTAACCACTTAGCATGGAGGAATGTAAAATGAAAAAGAACATCATCATCATAGCCCTTGTGGCCCTCGTGGCCACACCTCGCCTCAACGCCCAGTTCGACGAGACCAACAACCTTTTCTACCATACCCTGCGTACCCCGCAATCCACCCTTCTCAACCCCTCTTTCTTCCCCACCAACAACACCTTCTACCTCATGCTCCCCGGCGTCGACTTCCAATTCGGCAGCCCCCTGGCCCTCAACCAGGTCATCTACTACGACCGCCCGAACAATCGCACCGTCATCGACCTTGACACCATCCTGCATGGCCTCAACGAAACCAACAGCTTCCGGCTTGGCGCCGACATCAACCTCCTGGGATTCGGCTTCCAGGTCAACCACACCTTCTTCAACTTCAACACCCGTATTGTCAACTCCGTCAGCATGGGCCTCCCCATTTCCACCATCAACGCCGTCCTGCAGGGCAACATTGACGAGAACAACAACCCTCGCCCTGTCATCGAAATCCTCAACGGCGACATCCTCAATGCCACCTCCTATCTGGAGGCCGCCTTTGGCGTGGCACACCACTTCGAACCTCTGCACCTCACCGTAGGTCTCCGTGCCAAGTTCCTCTATGGCATCGCCAACGTCCAGACCGACAACACCAAAATAGTCTTCAATACCGACCCCAACCTCGACTCCTTGTCGGCCAGCATCTACTACGAGATCCAGTCCTCCACCTTCGCCCCCTATGACACCACCAAAAAAGCTTTCGACTTCAACATGGGCGACATATTTAACATCGGCAAGGCCAGTTCCGGCCTCTCCTTCGACATCGGCGCCAAATACGAAATGGGCCCCTTTGTCTTCTCCCTCGCCATCAACGACCTCTCGGCAGGCATCCACTGGAAAAACAACGTCACCACCTGGACCCCCTCCGAAGGACAGGGCGTCATCACCTTCAACGGACTTGATGTCAACACCATGCTCGACAACGGTACCTTCAACGTCGACTCCCTGACCACTTACCTCCAGAACCAACTCACCGCAATGACGCCCACCCGCAACGACAATGGCGACTACTGGTTCTCCATCCCCACAAAAATCAACCTCGGCGCCAGCTACAGCTTCGCCAAGGTCTTCCGGGCCGGACTCCTCTTCCACGGTCAGCTCGACCGCGGCCTCCTCTGCAAAAAACCTTCCTCCATCACTTCCATCGACATCCCCAACACCTTCCGCTTCAACACCACCCTCTCCCTCGGCGCCAACCTCTTCAACTGGGCTGAAATAATCGTCGGCTCCTCCGTCGTCTACGACGGCTCCAAGCTCGACATCTTCAACCCCGGCTTCGGCATCGTTCTCACCCCCGCCACCATACTCCAGCTCTACGTTGTCACCGACTACATCAGCTCCATCTACCTCACCGACTCCAAAGCCCTCAACGTCAAATTCGGCCTCAACCTCCTCTTCGGCAAAGGCGGACGCTCCGTCGTTGAAGAAGTCGAATCGGAAGAATAACCCACTCAAGCAATCAGACAATGAACATCATAGCCATCGTCGGACGACCCAATGTCGGCAAGTCCACCCTCTTCAACCGTCTCACCGAAAGCCGTGACGCCATCGTCGACTCCGTCTCCGGCGTCACCCGCGACCGCCAGTACGGCCACTCCGACTGGAACGGCAAGCACTTCTCTGTCATCGACACCGGCGGCTACGTCATGGGCGGCGACGACGAATTCGAAAACGAAATCCGCCGCCAGGTATCCCTCGCCGTCGACGAAGCCGACGTCATCCTCTTCCTCGTCGACGCCCGCGAAGGCCTCACACCCATGGACGAGGACGTCGCCGAAATGCTCCGCCGCTGCCCCAAGCCCGTCGTCCTCGCCGCCAACAAGGTTGACAACTCCGCACAGATGGACTCCCTCGCCGAATTCTACGCCCTCGGCCTCGGCGACCCCTACCCCATCGCCGGCATCACCGGCTCCGGCACCGGCGACCTCCTCGACGCCCTCGTCAAAGACTTCGACGAAGGCACCGACGACCCCACCGACGGCCTTCCCCGCATCGCCGTCGTCGGACGCCCCAACGTCGGCAAGAGCTCGTTCATCAACATGATCACCGGCGAGCACCGCTCCGTCGTGACGCCCATCGCCGGCACCACCCGCGACTCCGTCTATTCGCGCTATAACATGTTCGGTTTCGACTTCAACTTCGTCGACACCGCCGGCCTCCGCCGCAAAGCCAAAGTCTCCGAAAACCTCGAGTTCTACTCCGTCATGCGCTCCATCCGCGCCATCGAGGCCGCCGACGTCTGCATCCTCATGCTCGACGCCTCCCAGGGCCTCGAGCAGCAGGACCTCAACATCTTCTCCCTCATCCAGCGCAACAACAAAGGCGTCGTTGTCGTCGTCAACAAGTGGGACCTCGTACAGAAAGAAACCAACACCCACCGCGACTACGAGCAGCTCATCCGCTCACGCATCGCCCCCTTCGACGACGTCCCCATCATCTTCACCTCCGTCATCAACAAGCAGCGCATCTTCAAAGTCCTCGAAACCGCCAAGCAGGTCTACGAGGCCCGCTCGCGCCGCATCTCCACCGCCGAACTCAACGACACCCTCCTCCCCATCGTCAAGGAGCAGAACCCGCCGCCCTCCGTCAAAGGCAAATGGGTCAAGATCAAATACATCACCCAGCTCCCCACGGCCTACCCGCAGTTCGTCTTCTTCTGCAACCTCCCCCAGTACGTCCGCGACCCCTACAAACGCTTCGTCGAGAACCGCATGCGCGAACTCTGGGACTTCCACGGCGTTCCCATCACCATCTACTTCCGTGCCAAGTAAATTAGAAATTAGGAATTAGGAATTAAGAATTAGGAATTAAGAATTAGGAATTAAAAAGCTGGAGCGCCGGCGTCCCGCCGGCATACCGAGAAAAAAGATTAAGAATTAGGAATTAGAAATCAGAAATTAGGAATTAGGAATTGACTTTGGCACACAATTTGCAGACAGACATTCGAGTAATTAGCCAACAATTGACCTGCGTAGCATTCGAATAATTTGAATAATTCGCCGTTAAATAAACGCCGTTAACGTTAGAAATCAAAATTAAAAAAAATAAAATTATGAAAGTCACAGAAGAAAACTTCAACCAAATCATTGCCTCCGGCAAACCCGTCATGATCGACTTCGGCGCCACCTGGTGCGGCCCCTGCAAAGCCCTCGCCCCCCGCATCGAGGAAATCGAAAAAGAGTACGACGGCCGCGCCATGATTGGCACCGCCGACGTCGACGAGTGCTCCGACCTCGCCGCCAAGTTCCGCATCCGCAACGTGCCCACCGTCCTCTTCTTCAAGGCAGGTTCCGACGCCCCCGTCGACAAGAGCGTCGGCCTCGTCGCCAAAGAGACCCTCACCGAGAAACTCAACGCTTTGATGTAATGACAGCTATGGAGTCCAAGGAGTTCAAGGAGTTAACTCCCTGAACTCCTTGAACTCCTTTAAAAAACAATGGACCTCTCCCAAATCTCCCCCTACAAAAACCTCGACTTCTACGCCCGCCAGGTCGTCGAAGGCTTCATCACCGGCAGGCACAAAAGCCCCTTCCACGGCTTCTCCGTCGAATTCTCCGACTACCGCCAGTACAACCCCGGCGAATCCACCCGCAACATCGACTACCGCCTCTACGGACGCACCGACCGCCTCTACGTCAAGCAGTTCGAAGAGGAAACCAACCTCCGCTGCCAGATACTCATCGACAGCTCCTCCTCCATGCTCTACCCCCTCGAGCGCCACGCCGACATCTCCCGTCCCAACAAGCTCACTTTTGCCGTCTATGCCGCCGCCGTACTCATCGAACTCCTCCACCGGCAGCGCGACGCCTTCGGCCTCTCCCTCCTCGCCCCTCCAACCTCCGACCCCTCCAGCCCTCAAGCCCCCCTCTTCTCCCCCCCCTGCCGCTCCTCGCGCCTCCACCAGCAGCACCTCCTCGCCGAACTCGACAAACTCCTCGCCCCCTTGGATCGCGGGTTGCCATCCCGCGACAAAGGACAGCAGGCTTCCAGCCTGCGAACCCCCTCCCTCCCCCACGCCATCCACCTCCTCGCCGAGCAGCTCCACCGGCGCTCCCTCGTCGTCCTCTTCACCGACGCCCTCACCCCCTCCGACGACTCAAACAATCAAGAAGCCCTTTTCGACGCCCTGCGCCACCTGCGCCACAACAAGCACGAGGTCATCCTCTTCCACACCTACGACCTCGCCCACGAAGTCAATCTCGACTTCGAACCCCGTCCCCACCTTTTCATCGACCTCGAAACCCATCGCCAGCTCCGTCTCCAGCCCTCCGACCTCGCCGACGAATACCGCCGGCAGATGACCGACCTCTTCGACAATCTCCGACGTCGCGCCATGCAGTATCGCATCGACTATATCCCCGTCGACATCGAGCAAGGATTCCACCAGCTCCTCCTCCCCTTCCTCCTCAAACGCTCGAAAAACCGATAGCCCTCCTTCGCCCTTTCTTCGTCCCCGATACGCCCCCAATTCGGCCCTTCTTATATACTTCCTATATACTTCTTATATAGTTCTTATATAGTTCCTATATACAGTATATAAGAACTAT
>CALGCG010000039.1 GCA_937884485.1 uncultured Bacteroidales bacterium | reverse complement strand
CCCTGCGTCGTAAGATTAACCCGATGCTTGGACTGGTGGTGCAATACGACTTCTACGAGCGCGAGATGGAGAAAGCCCGCAACGAGGGCGGTCAGAAGTTCGCTGAGTGTGTGGCAAAGCTGTTCAACGTCTACCAGTCTGGGCGCGTCACTGAATGGATGAAGAGCGACCAGGTGAGGCGCGTGCAGATACCTCGCAGGATGACCGATTGCACGAAGGCATTGAACTGGGGCACGTTCGTTGGTCTGGACTTCGGAGGTACTGATGACCTGTTTGCCGTGGCCACGCTATCCGTGGACTACAGCCGTCGCGACTCGATGCTGGGACGCTTCTTCGGAGACCTCACGGCCTGGATCGTGGAGAGCGCACTCGAGCGTTCGCCCAACCGTCCGCTCTATGAACGATGGATAGAGGATGGATGGCTGCGCGTCTCGCCAGGCGAAACATTCAACCCTGACCTTGCCATCAACGAGCTCATGTCACTCTCAGACCAGGGCGTGAACATACTGGCTTTCGGCTACGACCCTGCCCAGAGCAAGTGGCCCATCAACACGCTCAAGGCATGGCTTCAGACGCTGGGCATCGCACCGCAGGTCATACAGCAGATGGTCATACCCGTCTCGCAGAACTTCATGACGTTCAACGGACTCATCGGCGAGGTGGAGCAGATGATACTCGAGCGCGAGCCGTGGCTACAGCTCAGTGAGTCGCCGTTGTGGCCGTGGATGTTCGGCAACTGTCGCATCGAGGAGAGCGGCAACGGCAACCGCCGCGTAGTGAAGGCCACGCCGACGCAGAAGGTTGATGGCGTGCATGCGCTCATCGATGCCATGTACTGCTTTGACCTTTCTGAGGCGAGAATTTGACAAAATTTAAAAAATTAAAAGATTATAAGATTAAATAATGGAAAAACTGAAAGAAATGCTGCGTCCAGTGCTGTACGAATATGCAAGTCTGGTGGGGCATATTATTGACAGGGAGCCTCAGTACTGGGTGGCTGACGACATATGCATGGACGTGTGCTGCTTCGGAGATATTGAGTTCCTTGACATCTCTGAAATGCAAGTCATCATCGACCACCTCGACGATTGGGTATCACGCTATGGCTCGAAGAAAGCCGTAGGCGAAACCATCCTTGCATGGATGGAATGGTGTCTCGATGACAGGTGCACCAAAATGCTAGAAGGCACTTTCCTACCCTACCCCCGCATCAACCTGTGGAACTGGCTCAAGGGACTGAGGCCTGAGCAACTGGAACACGAAAAAGATGATCAACCTTAAATCCACACGAATCGGACACAAAATATTGTGTCAAATCTAAAGAATAAAGTTATGAAAGTAAACGAATTAAAGATTGGCGATTGGGTATACAACACCAACAACAGGCAGCCAGAGCAGGTGTGCGAAATCAGGGAGCACATGGTTATGCTGGACTACAACGACCTATACGACTACGTCGAAATAGAGCCGATACCGCTGAGCGCTGAGATACTGGAGCAGAATGGACTCGAAAAGAAAGACCACCGCTACGGTATTTATGACGATTATTCCGACTTCGAGATATACGAGTATAATGATGGCACTTGGCTTGTGTCGTACCACTGTTGCGAAATGTCGCTATCAGACGAACAGCTGCTTATATGCTACGTTCACCAGCTTCAGCACTTCGTGCGTCATTGTGGAATTGAAAAAGAAATTGAATTATGAAAGCACCAGATAAAATAACTATCAGCAAGTATAATATAGCAGATGATGGTGATGTTGTGTTCGCATGGGTTGATAATTCACCTGAATGTGAAGCAATGAGACACCCTGTCGAATATGTTAGAGTTGATGCCTTTATTGAAAAGGCTTGTAGTGGTATTGAAAAATTACTTAGTGGTTATATTATTAGAAATTTTCACTTTGGAGATTCTTATGACATTGATAGACTCATTGAGGACTTCAAAAACTATATGAAAGGAGAGTAAGGTATGGAGAAAAGATAAATAACCTTGACGCAGGGGGTGCGCCATCGCTGCGTGATACTTTTTCTTCTTGAACACGAATTGAACGAATTTACACGAATTATGAAAAAGGCAAAAGACGCTGTAAAGCGGCAACTGAAAGAGCAATGGGAGCAGGCGTGCAACGGGTTCCTCGTGGAGCTGCTGCGC
>CALGCG010000038.1 GCA_937884485.1 uncultured Bacteroidales bacterium | reverse complement strand
ATAAGAAGGGCCGAATAAGGGGCGAATCGGGGGCGAGTCGGGGGCGGGGAGGGGAGTGTCTTTTTTTTTCCTGCGGTTCTGTTTTTTTTCGTATTTTTGCAGTTTGATTTTAAGTGGAATGTATATGCAAACACTTGGTTTTGTTGGAAGTGTGAGGGGATGCCTCCTTGCGATTATGGTTGCAGGGTTTGTTTTTACGGCCCAGGCACAACAGTCGGACAAGTATTCCGCCCGCGGCATGCAGGGCTTGTCGCCTTCGGCGGCGATGCGCCTGCTGCAGGTGCAGAACGGCGTGGGGGGTGACGCGGTGTATGCCCAGGGGCGTGCGTGTGTGGCGGCTTTCGCCATTCCGTCTGCTGGAGCGGACGAGAAGGCTTTCGGCCGCTACGAGGTGCGTGTGCTGGACCGCGGGACGCTGTGGACGCTGCTCATTCCGCTGGATCGCTATGAGGAGCTGGTGGCCTCGGGCCTTTGCAGCTACCTGGACCTCGGCTACAAGAACGAGGTGCACAACGACCGTATGCGCGGCCAGTTTGCGGCCGACTATATCCATGGCGGCGTGGGCCTGCCGCAGGGCTACGACGGTACGGGTGTCGTGGTGGGTGTCATCGACATCGGATTCGAGTACGGCCATCCCACGTTCCTCGACAGCACCGGCGCCACGCTGAGAATCAAGCGTGTGTGGGACCAGCAGGACAGCACGGGCACGGCCCCTGCCGCCTTCGGCTACGGGAGCGAGTACACGACGCGCGAGGAGATTCTGGCTGCCGAGCAGTCGGCCTATCGCCATACGCATGGCACCCACGTGGCAGGCATGGCAGCGGGCTGCGGGGCTCCGGGCGAGGAGGGTCGCGCCTATCGCGGCGTGGCTCCGGCGGCGGACCTCGTGTTTGTGTCCTGCGACATGACCGACCCCGGCGTCTTCAACGCCATACGCTATATCCACAGCTATGCCCGCTCGGTGAACAAGCCCTGCGTGATCAACATGAGCCTGGGCAGCCAGGAGGGCTCGCACGACGGGCTGACGGGCCTGGACAGGAATATTGTCGATTATCTTCATGAGGCCGGTGCGCCAGGGGAACAGCCGGACAGCGTGGTGCTGGTTTCTTCGGCTGGCAACGACGGCAGCGAGCCGGTGCATATCCACCGCCACTTCTCCGCGACCGACAGCAGCTTCTCCACCATCCTCTTCTCCTTCGACACCGCCGATGTCACCCATGCCGCCACCGCCTGGGGCGTGGCAGGCGACACCTTCAGTGTGCAGCTCAACATTCTCCAAACCTCCTCCGGCCAAATACTGAACGAGTCTCCCGTCATCAGGTGTGTGGCGGGTGTCGACAGCATCTACACCTTCTCGCTGCCCACCATGTCGGGTTTCGGCGACTATGAGTGCACCGTGGCCGTTGCGGCGACCAACCCCTACAACCAGCGCCCCAACGTGACTGTGGTGGCCAAGCATACCGGTCTGTTCGACATCACTTTCCGCTATGCGCTGTTGCTGACGCTCCGTTCCACCTCCGCCGACCTCCATGTGTGGAGCCTCACCGGCAGCCTGTTGGGCAGCACTGATTTTCCGCAACTTGTCCGTGGCGACTCCCAGTACGCCATTGCCGGCGTGGGCGGCAACAGCACGTCGGTCATTTCCGTAGGCAGCTACAACACGCGCCAGTCGTGGTACATGCCCAACGGCAGACTGATGGTCTCCTATTCGCTGACCGAGGGCGATGTCAGCTACTTCTCCTCCCACGGGCCGACCCTCGACGGCCGCACCAAGCCCGACATTATGGCTCCTGGCGCGCAGATCGTCTCCTCGGTGAACCGCCTTTACCCCAGCTATCTGCAACCCAACTTCCTCTACGACTCGCTCGTCTGGGATGGACACACCGAATACTACGCCCTCATGCAGGGCACCTCCATGGCCTCGCCCGCCGCGGCAGGCGTGGTGGCCCTCTGGCTGCAGGCCAACCCCGCGCTCAATGTCGACTCCGTCAGGACGCTGATGCACAGCACGGCACGGCGCGACGAGTTCACTGGCGCCATAGGCCCGGAAGGAGACAACACCTGGGGCTGGGGCAAGCTCAACGCCCTGGGCGGATTGCCGGAAACGTCGGTGCAGTACCACACGTTGAATGTCCGGATGGCCAACCAGTATGAAGGTTTTGTGGAGGGTTCGGGTCTCCTTCCCGAAGGCCCCCACACGGTGAAGGCCCTGCCTGAGAGAGGGTTCTTCTTCGACCACTGGAGCGACGGCAGCACCGCCAACCCCTATACCGTGAACCTCACCAGCGACACGACGCTCTACGCCTATTTTGAGCTCGACGGGTCGTGCGACACCCTCGAAACTTTCCCGTCGGAACTGGAATTTAACAGCAACACCAACTGCTGGATAGACATCGACAGCGACGGCGACAGTTGCTCGTGGAATTTGATGGGTACTGTTGCCGCGTCGAAGAGCTGCTCCGGCGCGACTGACAACTGGCTGCTGACGCCTCCCATCAGTGCCGTCAGCGGCTTGGTGCTCAAATTCTCCGTGACGAGCATGTTGGCAGAAAGCAGAGCGGTTGTTGCAGTGTCGACGGAGGCTTCGGAGGATACTGCCGACTACACCACCGTGCTCTTCGATGCCAACCTTCCATCCAGCCTCGTCTCAGACCCCATCGACACCTTGGTCAACCTCGACCCCTTCGCCGGGCAGATTATCCGTCTGGCTTTCCGTTCCATCGACGCCAATGGCAGGGCCTACCTCTTCCTTGGGAATCCCATGTTCGAACTGCGCGAGGTGACAGGCATAGCCGATGCCGAGAGTGGCCGCCACACGGTATACACACGTGGCACGGAGCTCTGCCTCAGCGGCGTGCAGGGGCAGCGGGTGCAGGTCTATGACGCCCTGGGCCGTTGCGTCCTGTCCCTCGGCAATGCTGCCGACGGCCACTATGCGCTGCCCGCGGCGGGCGTATACACCATCCGCGTGGGCGGCAGCATCCACAAGGTCGTTGCTGTTAGATAAAAAACTTTTTTTCAACCATATAATTCATTAATCTTTATGCAGAACATCAGAAACATCGCTATCATAGCCCACGTCGACCATGGCAAGACCACCCTCGTCGACCGCATGCTTCATCAGGCCAAGCTCTTCCGCGACAATCAGGAAACCGGGGAGCTCATTCTCGACAACAACGACCTCGAGCGCGAACGCGGCATCACCATCCTCTCCAAGAACGTCTCCGTGCGCTACAAAGGCTACAAAATTAATATCATCGATACCCCTGGCCACTCCGATTTCGGCGGCGAGGTAGAGCGCGTGCTCAACATGGCCGACGGTGTGTTGCTGGTCGTCGACGCCTTCGAAGGCCCCATGCCGCAGACGCGCTTCGTGCTGCAGAAAGCCATCGAGCTGGGACTGAAGCCCATCGTCGTCGTCAACAAGGTTGACAAACCCAACTGCGACCCCGAGGCTACGCAGGAGGCCGTCTTCGACCTCATGTTCAACCTCGGCGCCAACAACGACCAGCTGGAGTTCCCCACCGCCTACGGCAGCGCCAAGAACGGCTGGATGGGCGAGGACTGGAACACCCCCACCGAGGACATCTCCTACCTCATGGACCTCATCATCGAGCACATCCCCGCCCCCAAGGTGGACGAGGGCAACACGCAGATGATGATTTCCAGCCTGGACTACAGCTCGTACCTCGGCCGCATCGCCGTCGGCCGTCTGCACCGCGGCACCCTGCAGGCGGGGCAGAGCATTACGCTGGCCAAGCGCGACGGCAGCCAGGTGAAAACCAAGGTGAAAGAACTGTATGTGTTTGAGGGTCTGGGCAAGGAGCGTATCAAGACCCCCGTGGAGGCCGGCGAGATTTGCGCCGTGCTGCTGGACCTGGACAAGAACGTGGCGTTCGAGATTGGCGACACCATCTGCGACATCGACAATCCCGAGGCCCTGCCCCCCATCAAGGTGGACGAGCCGACGATGAGCATGCTCTTCACCATCAACAATTCGCCCTTCTTCGGCAAGGAGGGCAAGTACGTCACCAGCCGTCACCTGCGCGACCGCCTCTATGCCGAGCTGGAGAAGAACCTCGCCATGCGCATCGAGGAGACCGGTTCGCCGGACCAGCTGTTGGTCTACGGACGCGGCATCATGCACCTCTCCGTGCTCATCGAGACCATGCGCCGCGAGGGCTACGAGCTGCAGGTGGGCCAGCCGAAGGTGATTATCCGCGAAATCAACGGTGAGAAGTGCGAGCCTATAGAGCAGCTCACGGTGCTGGTGCCCGAGGAGTTCTCGAGCAAGGTGATCGACGTGGTTACGCGCCGCAAAGGCGAGGTGGGCACCATCGACACGAAGGGCGACCGTGTGCAGCTGGACTTCACCATCCCGAGCCGCGGTATCATCGGACTGAGAAACACCCTCTTGACGGCCACGAACGGCGAGGCCATCATCGCCCACCGCTTCCTGGAGTTCCAGCCGTGGAAGGGCGATATGGACGACCACAAGTACGGCGCCCTGATTGCGAAGGAGACCGGCGAGGCTACGGCCTACAGCATCAGCAAGCTGCAGGACCGCGGACCGTTCTTCATCGAACCGGGCGACAAGGTGTATGCCGGCGAGGTGATCGGCGAGAGCCTGCGTCCGGGCAACGACATCGTTATCAATGTGGTGACGGCGAAGAACCTGACGAATATGCGCAGCAAGAGTGCCGACGACAAGTCGACCACCAGTCCCGCCATCAAGATGAGTCTGGAGGAGGCGATGGAGTATATCCGCGAGGACGAGTATCTGGAGATTACGCCGACGAACCTGCGCATCCGCAAGATTATCCTGGACGAGATTGAGCGCAAGCGCGCCCGCATCGCCGCGGGGTACAAGGACGAGTAGGGAGGTCTCCCCGCCTGCGGCGGAGATCATGGAGATCCTGGAAATCATAGATTCAGAAAGATTTCCAAGATTATCGCCGACCAAATCGTGGAAATCTAAAAGAATCAGACATAATTTCCAAGATTTCCAAGATTACGCGAACTGAGGTCGGCGACCTTGTGGAGCCAAGCGGGAGAAGAAGAAAGAATTGAAAATTTAAACTTTTATAAAATGGGTATCATTATCACTATTCTGATTGGAGCGCTGGCGGGATTCCTGGCTGGCAAGCTCTTCAAGGGGTCCGGATTCGGATTCTGGGTCAATCTGCTGGTCGGCATTGTCGGCGGTTTCATTGGCGGCAACGTTCTGGGTTGGATAGGCATCCACTGGGGCGGCACCATTGTGGGCCAGATTGTCACCGCCGTCATCGGCGCGCTGCTGCTGCTCTGGGTCATCTCGCTGATTAAGAAGAAATGATAGTAGAGTCATCGCGGGCTGGCAGCCCATCGTTTCCTTCTGTAGAGACGCGGCATGCTGCGTCTCCGGGATGGATGGAGGTCGGAGGCCGGAGGTGCAGGGTGTTCTGTGCCGGCCCCCGACTTTCTGTTTCGGGGAATGTTGGAGATGGGACTGGTTGTCCGCTGCTGGTGCAGCTGGTCAGCGAGCGGCAGGAGGAGGACCTGGAACGCGAGGCGGAGATGATTTTCTCCGGCCTCGACCAACTGAACACTGAACGCTTACCACTTAACACTGTCTTCGTTGCTGTTCCCGTCCGCGACTGGGAGCTGGAGCTGATGCCGTGGGCGGAGCCTGCGGTGAGCAAGCGTCCGGAGGTGGGCACGGGGGCAGGGGAGACGCTGCGCTACCTGGAGCGCATGCTGCCAGCCTGCGACAATGTCATCCTCGGTGGCTACAGTCTCGCCGGACTCTTCGCCCTCTGGGCGGCATGCCAGACGGACCGCTTCGGGGCCGTCGTGGCGGGGTCGCCGTCGCTGTGGGCGGGCGACTGGCCGGGGTATGCCGCGGGGCATGCGATGCAGGCCAGGCAGGTGTACCTCAGCTTGGGCGACCGCGAGGAGCGGAGCCGCAACAAGACCTTCGCCCGTGTGGGCGACCGTATACGCGAGGAGCACCAGCGGTTGCAGCAACAGCTGGGCGAGGAGAACACCACGCTGGTGTGGGAGGAGGGCGGCCACTTCGCCGACCCCGCTGCCCGCATGGCCCGGGGCTTCGTGTGGTGTCTTTCTTTGAAGATAAGAATATGAACGTTGAGGAACTGCGCAATTACTGCCTGGCGCTGGGCGCCGATGTGGAGGAGAAGATGCCCTTCCAGGCCTTCAAGGCGGCCCAAGGGGTGCTGGCCTTCTACGTCTGCGGCCACATGTTCTGCTACTTCGACGTGGACCGCTACGAGGTGGTGACGGTGAAATGCCAGCCCGACCGCATCGAGGACCTCAGGGAACGCTCCTCCGCCGTCTGCAAGCCCTACAATATGAGCCCCGGCCATTGGATAGGCATCCTGCCCGAGGCGGCTGAGGACGGGTTGATGCGGGAGCTGGTGAGGAATTCGTATGAGATAGTGAAACAGCAATATACACGTAAGAGTTCTAAAAGTCAGTAAAATAAAAAAATAACGATGAAAACAGGAATGAAGATGATGGCCATGGTGGCCGTTACCGCAATGGGCTTTGCCGCTTGCGGCGGAGGGAACAAACCCGCAGAGAATAACGACAGTGTGCAGACGTCACAGGAATGGAACGGCGTTTCGGTATGCAGCGAGAACTACTGTGTGGAGGTCATTGGCATACAGGACCGCGAGGGCGAGCAGGCCGTGGAACTCTTCCGCGGCTCGTATGACGACGCCCTGCTCGACTCGCTGCTGGCTCCTGGCCAGACGGCGTTCCGCTCGGCGTTCAACGTCTACATCGCCCGTGGCCGAGCTTACTACGACGACACCGTGGACCACACCGTCCTCTTCGACGCCGGCATCGGCCCGCAGGCGGGTGGCAAGCTGCTGGAGCGCATGCAGAGCATCGGCATTGAGCCGGAGGACATCGACGCCGTCTGCCTCACGCACCTCCACTTCGACCACCTCGGCTGGCTACTCGACACCGCTGGACGTGTCGTCTTCCCCAATGCCGACATCCACCTCTCGGAGGCGGAGATGGCCTCCGGCAAGGACAACGAACGCTGGCAGCAGGTGCTGGCGGCCTACGGCGAGCGGGTGAAGCCCTTCGCCGGGAACGGGAAAATACTTGACGATCTGGTCTATGCCGAGGTGCTGCCCGGCCACACCCCCGGCCACACCATCTACCTGGTTGGCACATGCCAGATTGTCGGCGACCTGCTGCATGCCCAGGACCTCCAGCTGAAATACCCCGACTTCTGCGCCCGCTACGATGCCGACCCCGACCGCGCGCGCAAGGTCCGCAAGTCGATATACGCGGAAAGCATAGAGCATGAGCTCATCCTTTGCGGCGCCCACTGCTACGAGCATTTTATCCATATGTATTAAGGTTTACGGTTTAAAGTTTACGGTTGATTACACCATGAAGAGAACAGTCATCATCCCCCTGTTTTTCTTGTCGTTCTTGTTTTCCGCCCTTCAGGCCGAGGCCTGCACCAATCTGATTGTGGGCAAGAAAGCCTCCGCCGACGGGAGCGTCATCTGCACCTACAACTGCGACGGCTTCGGCTTCGCGGGCTCCCTCTTCCACACTCCCGCCGGCCGCCACACCCCCGGCGAGAAGATAGCCATCCACGGCTGGGGGCCCTCGCACGACGACCAGTTTGTCGAGCAGGTGGAATATACATATAACGTGGTGGGATTCATGAACGAACGGCAGGTGACCATCGTGGAGAGCACCTTCGACGGACGCCTGGAGTTGCAAAACCCCGACGGCCTGCTCGACTACTTCAGCCTCATACGCCTGGCCCTCCAGCGCTCCTCTCCGGCCCGCGAGGCCATCCGCTGCATGGCCGAACTGGTGGAACGCTACGGTTACAACTCCTCCGGCGAGAGCATCACCGTCTGCGACCCCAACGAGGCGTGGATCATGGAGATGGTGGGCAAAGGTCCCGGCCGCAAGGGTGCCGTATGGGTGGCGCTGCGCATCCCCGACGACTGCATCTCCGCCCACGCCAACCTGAGCCGTATTCGGCAGTTCCCGCAGGAGAAGAAACGTTCCTACCGAAGCATCAGCAGCCGCAACCTCAAGCACATCTCCCGCCCCGAAGTGGAGTGCGTCTATGCCGCTGATGTCATCGACTTCGCCCGCGAGAAAGGCTTCTTCAACGGCAAGGACGAGGAGTTCTCGTTCCGCGACGCCTACTGTCCCATCGACTTCGAGAACGTCCGTTATGCCGACGCCCGCGTGTGGAGCTTCTTCCGCCACCACCGCTCCGATATGGACCAGTACCTGCCCTATATCAACGGCGATTTCGCCGAGCGCGGAGCGAATGGCGAAATTATGGACCACCTGCCACTCTGGGTCAAACCCGAGAAACCGCTGACCCTCACCGACGTCATGGCCGATATGCGCGACCACTTCGAGGGCACACCCCTCGACATGACCGCCGACGCCTCCGCCGGCCCCTGGCGCATGCCCGTCCGTCCGCTGCCCATGCACTTCGCCACCTCCGACAGTATCCACCTCTTCCGCGAACGCCCCATCGCCACCCAGCAGACGGGCTTCACCATGGTGTGCCAGATGCGCTCCTCGCTGCCCGACGATGTCGGCGGCGTCACCTGGTTCAACTGCGACGATGCCGACATGGTGGCCTACGTCCCCCTCTACTGCTGCCTCACGCAGGTGCCCGACCCCTTCCGCCCCGAAAACAACCCTCGCAACGAATTCTCCTTCCAGTCGGCCTTCTGGCTCAACAACTGGGTGGCCAACATGGTCTATCCGCGCTACAGCATGATGATCGGCGACCTCCGCCTGGCACAGCGCGAACTCGAAAACTACTACCTCGCCGACCAGGACTCCGTTCTTGCCGCCATCCGCAACCTCACGCCCGCCGACCGCCAGAGCTACCTCAACAAGCGCAGCATTGCCTACGCCGCACGCATGATGCAACGCTGGGAACAACTCGCCAAATACCTCATAGTGAAATACAACGACCAGGTCGTCAAGCGCACTGATGTCGACGGCAACTTCCTCCGCTGGGGCTACGACACTCCCGGCTACTCACAACCTTTCATCGACGCCCTGCCTGCCGCCACCGGCAACCGATACAAGCTCAAAGAGGTCATCGACCGCCGCGAACGGTAAAAAGTGGAGCGCCGGCGTCCCGCCGGCATAATATGCCGTCTTTATTGTATCGATGCAATAAAACCTGTCACAGTTCGTTATATCACCCAAGAACAATAATCTTAAAACCCTCATGAAAATAGACTTCGACCAGATAGAAGAAACCGTCACTCCCCGCTTCAAGGGTGGGGAAGGGGAGACCCGCAGCCGTACCCTCTTCGACGGCGTCAACAAGATTATGCGCGGATGCCTCATGCCCGGCTGCACCATCGGCTACCATACCCACGACACCAGCAGCGAGGTCATCTACATCCTCAGCGGCGACGCCCGTTGCCTCTACGACGACAGCGAGGAACGCCTCGCCCCCGGCCAGTGCCACTACTGCCCCAAAGGCCACAGCCACAGCCTCATCAACGCCTCGCCCACCGAGCCCCTGACCTATTTCGCCATCGTCCCCGAACAATAACTTAAAACTCAAAGCTTAAAGCTTAAAACTAAGTATGGTCCTCTACTTTACCGGCACCGGCAACAGCCTTTCCGTAGCCCGACGAATCGCCGCCGCCACCGGCGACCGCCTCCTGCCCTTGGCCGAAGCCGCCGGCACCGACCTCACCGCCGAAACCTCCGTCGGACTCGTCTACCCCTGCTACGACTTCAACACCCCGCCCGCCGTGCGCGACCTCGTGGCCCAGCTTCAAATTAACCCCTCGGTCTACCTCTTCGTCGTCGTCACCTGCGGCGCCCAGACCGGCAACTCCGTCTGGACGGTGCGGCGCATCCTCCGCCGCAAGGGCGTCCGCGTGGCCTACTGCCACAAAATCCGCATGCCCGACAACAGCGCCACCCTCTTCGGCCGCAACCCCAACGACCAGCTGTGGAAACTGGAGAAATCCGCCCCCCGCCTGCAGCGCATCGTGGACGACGTCCGCACCCGCCGCCGCGCCAACCACTTCGGAGCCCCCGGCCTGGCAGGCTGGCTCACGGGCATCCCCGCCGTCGAACGCAAACTCCTCGGAGGCTTCAAACCCCAGGTCAACCCCGACCTCTGCATCGGCTGCGGCCTGTGCGTATCGACCTGCCCCATATCGAACATCAGCATGGTTTCTGTCGGCGGGACGCCGGCGCTCCATAAAAGCAGCAACCACGCCGCCATCGGCACCGCCTGCACCGCCTGTCTCGGCTGCTTGCACGTCTGCCCCCGGCAGGCCATCCAGGTCGCCGGCAAACCCGTCCCCAAAGAACGCCAATACCGCCACCCAGAAAGCGTTAAGTGTTAAGTGATGAGTGTTGAGTGTTAAGTGTTAAGTGTTAAGTGATTAGTCTTAAGTGATGAGTGTTTAGTGTTAAGTTTTAAGTGTTTAGTTTTAAGTGTTTAGTGTTTAATGTTAAGTGATGAGTGTTAATTTTTAATTATTAATTTTTAATTTTTAATTTCCCCCATGTCCCTCCAAGAAGCCATCCCCGCACGCCATTCCGTGCGCCAATACCTCGACAAACCCATCGAAAAAGAAAAACTCGACAGCCTTCAGGCCGCCATCGCCGAGGCTAACGCCGACGGCCGACTCCACCTCCAGCTCGTCGCCGACGAGCCAGAGGCCTTCGCCCACGGCCTCGCCAAATACGGCAAATTCAGCGGCGTGCGCAACTACATCGCCCTCGTCTGCCGCCGCGGCGAGGACGAACTCCTCGGCTACCGCACCGAGCGCATCGTCCTCCTCGCACAAACCCTCGGCCTCAATTCCTGCTGGGTCGGCCTCACCTTCCGCAAACAGACGGGCCGCTACACCGTCGCCGACGGCGAGGCCATGCTCGGCGTCGTCGCCCTCGGCTACGGCGCCAACCAGGGCGTCCAGCATCCGCAGAAACCCCTCGAAACTTTCTGCAAAACCCCGTCGAAGGAAGTCCCCGACTGGTTCCGCCGTGGCGTGGAAGCCGCCGTGCTCGCACCCACGGCCATGAACATGCAGAAGTTTGAATTCGAACTCCTTGCCGACGGCCGCATCGCCGCCCGCACCCGCTTCGCCCTCATCGGCACCTACCTCAAAATCGACCTCGGCATCGTCAAATGCCACTTCGAACTCGGCGCCGGAACCGACAACTTCCGCTGGGCATAAGACTTATAGATTCTCCCAGAACAGCTGGGGCAGGTAGACGTTCTCCAGTTTGGCGGCTTCGTTGAAGAGCGGCGCCACCTCCTCCGGGCGGTATCCGGCGATGCCGCAGCCCACGGCGGTGACCAGGAACGTCAGCTCCGGATGGTTCTTGGCGCAGGCGGTGAAGTGTTCCACGGCGTGTTTCAGTGACGCTGCGCCCTCCATGGTGGGCAGGGCGTAGGTGCGACCCGTAAGGCCTTCGCCGACGCCCCATTCGGCGCCGAAGTTCTTGTTGGCGTACCAGGCAGCGCCGCCGCCGTGCATGCCTTGAATGTTGCTGCCGAAGACGAAGATTTCGCCTTCGTTGAGGGTGGCGATTCGGTCGGAGGCCACGCGATGTCCGTCGATAATATGTCTGTTTTCCATAACGAGAGGTGTTTTGTTTTCGGGTGCAAAGTTAGCATTTTTTCTCCGAATAAACAAATTTTTATTATCTTTGCACCATGGAGATCCTGCATATAGATGATATCAAAGCGTTGGCAATGAGCGCCCATGGCGATGGCGAGGTGCGCCGTTCGCTCTTTACGGACGCGCTGGAGGGTGATGGCCGCCGCAGCGCGAATGCGCTGTGGGTGCTGACGCATTTGCCATCGCAGGACGACGTTTTCATCGCCGAACACCGCCCCGAGCTGGTCACGTTGGCCCTCACAGCCACCGATGTCACGCGCCGACGCTTGGCGTTGACGCTGCTGGAGAGGCTGGAATGGTCTGTCGACCAGGTGGATACCGCCCTGCTGGACTTCTGCCTCGGCCATCTGATGGACCCCTCCGAGGCCGTGGGCGTCCGCGCTCTTTGCGCCAAGCTGGCCTACCGCCAATGCCGCCACTATCCCGAACTGCTCGGCGAGCTGCGCCAGAGCCTGCTGATGCTCGACCCCGCCCTGCTGAAGCCCGGCCTCAGGCACGTAAGAAACAAGCTCCTGTCATTAATAAAATAAACTCCAATGTCCATTCTCGACCGTCTCTTCTCGCTGCGCGACGAAAAGTATGCCGCCTTCCAGCGCCCCTTGTTGCCCAACCTTGCGCCGGAAAGCATCATTGGTGTGCGCACCCCAGCGTTGCGATTGTTGGCCAAGGAGTTGCGCGGTTCCGCCGAAGCGGAGGCCTTCCTTGCCGCGTTGCCGCATCGCTATTTCGAAGAGAATCAGCTGCATGCCTTCCTCGTTGCCCAGGAGGGGGACTACCGCCGTTGCATCGAACGGCTGGAGTGTTTCCTTCCGTTTGTGGACAATTGGGCCACCTGCGACCAGTTGTCGCCCCGCGTTCTTGGCCGCCACAGGGCGGAGTTGCTGCCCGAGGTGCGCCGTTGGATGGCCTCCGGCCACG
>CALGCG010000037.1 GCA_937884485.1 uncultured Bacteroidales bacterium | reverse complement strand
CAGAAATAAATAAAACCAATTCTTTTTCATTGTTTATCAAAGTTTACGTTTTTATTAAAAGTAATACATCAAACAATTCATACTAACTGTCCATTTATTTGGCACGGTTAATTATGAATTCTACACTATAGTAATCAAAAGCTTCTGTAAAAGCTTTTTTGTATGCATTCAATGCTTCGTCTGTAACATCTGGAGCAATGCCACCTTCGAATAGCATAAGTGCATAACCAATAAACATTTCTGCTATATTTTCTTTGTTAAAAATAAAATATGCAGTGTTGTTATCATAACTTTGCAGTACCATAAATGTGGATGCTATTTTATGACCAGCTGTTTCTCCTGAGACTGTCATATTCAGACCATCAATTGAATAGTTTTTGGTTAAAGATAAATCCCCTTCATCCTTCAAAACATTATATGCCATTGTTCCATCATTGTTGAACTTGATATTACGGAAATAACGTTGAGCTGCAAACTTAATAAACTCACCGCTTAGTTGTGCAGTTTGCATTACTGTAGGAGGCACTTCTACCCCGTTTACAGTTCCACCAGGAATTACAATCTCATCCTTGATTGCTTTTGCGCTGAATGTAATGTTAGAATAATTCCAATCACCTACCAAATTGGTCTCATCAGCCATTCTTGAGTATTTATATTCTCCATTGGTTGTGTTGATGGTAAGAATATTATCCGTCATGGTGCAGGTACCCGAAAGACTATTGCCATCTTCAAAGTAGATGCTTATCTCATTACCATCTACTGTAAGGTTACCTTTGACATTTTCCCATGATTCATAGTTGCTAACTTTAAATGTGACGACGCTATTGTCATCATTGACAATCAAAAGATTGTTAACCGATTCTGTTTTAGTATACCATCTGCCTTTTAAGTTTAAGTTTACTATATTGTCGTCATCAGTATTACACGCTACAAAACTTACACTCATAAGAACGGCTATCATAGCCATCAAAATCGTTTTTAATGCTTTCATTCAATTAAATTTTTAAAAAATACTAAATCTATTTTGCTATATTGTTTATAATTATTATTTCTCTACAACCGGAGGAATATCGTTTTAAATGTCTTAGAAATCGATGCGATAAAAAACATTTGGCAACGAGATACCCGACTTATCCGTACGCAGCTGACCTGTGCCGAAGTCGTAGCGTTCGGCATAGGGTGTTTCGTGCTGCAGAATGTTCACCCCTTCAAAGGCAATGGTATGACTGACCTTCTTGCAGTTAATCTTATAGCTGACAGTCAGGTCGAGAATACTGGTGGGGGAAAACTGGAGAGACATCGCCTCATCCTCCTTATAGATAGGCTGATCATTGATGATGCCTGCAGCCACATTGGCTTTCATGGCATCTACATCGATAGGCGTATGGCGGAGACCACCTTGTAGCGTGTACTTGAGACTCACGTTGAACACGTTCTGTTTTCTCTTGCCAAGCATCCACTCCTTACCGCCCAGCACCTTCACCATATAGCCACGGTCATACATCTGGTTACGCCATTTCTTGTCGAGTCCACGATATTCGGCCTTGAAGAGGGAACCGTTCACTTGCCCATAGAAGCCGCGGCTCATGTATTGCTCCAAGGTGATGTCGGCACCGTAGTTGCGGGTATTACCCTCGTTCACCAACGGCTCCTCGATGTAGTTGAACAAACGGTTCACCGTACAGAATGTGCTGCCATGGATGCCCACAGGCGTATCGAAGCCATACTGATAGTAGGCGTTGAAACGCAAGTTCAGGTTGTCCGTGAACTTATACATATAGGTGGCAAGGAGGTGATGGGCCTTAGAGAAGCCAAGGTCTTTGTTAGCCATAGTGCCATCAGGATTGCGGAAGAAATAAGCATCAAGCTTCTCAATCATGGAGTGCAATCCATAGCCGATAGAAAGGGAATGACGCTTACCCGGTTCCCATTTTACACTGGCACGAGGCTCGATACTTAAGTCTTTGGAAAGAAGGAAATAGCTGCCCGACACACCTAAGTTGATGCTCCAATCGTCAGCAGGCTTCCAAAGGTTTGACCAGAATACGCTTGCCAATCCCGTATCGTCCTTCGTTGCATAATAGGGCGTATCCGACACTGGTTCATACACATTCTCGGCTGTGCGGAAGCTCAGGTCGAAGAAGCGGTGTGAATACTCGCCACCCAACTGAAGAAGCCAACGAGGGGTGATCTGCTTGGACAATTCTGTATTGAACACCACACGGTCTTCATGCTGCTTCAGGTAGCTGAAGGGATAGTTCTTGCCTTCAAAGCCTGTCGGTTTGTGATTGGCATCGAAGTGGAGACCCCAGTATTCCATGTTTACTTGGTTGTGCTGCAAGTTGTAGGCCATAGTGGTGCGCCACGTCCATTTGTTGTCGAAATGAATCTTATGCGAGGCACCCACCACCGCATTGTAGAGGCGGCCTTCCTGGTCGGAAGCATCGTAGATGGAGTGGATGTCTTCGATGTCCAGTTCCACATCCCAAGACTTGTCGATGAAGCCTAAGGCAAAGACCGAGAAGGTTCCTGCCTTCTTCGTCGGGAAATTCAATTTGAATGAGAGGTCCTGGAAGTCGTACTGCGAACCGTACGTGTCAATGAGTTTCAGCTTGCGGGCGATGGTAGAGAAGCCATAGCGGTAGTTGAAGATGAAGCTGGAGTTGTTCTTCTTCGAGATGGGACCTTCGCTGGTCCACTCGATGCCCACTGTACCTATCTGCACACCGTCCTCATATTTCGTGTTGTTGCCCGAGCGCATCTTCACGTCGAACACACCGCTGAGGGCGTTGTTGTAGTTAGAATTGAACGTGGAAACAAAGAAATCGGAGTTGGTAATGACATTCGAGTTGAGCGCACTAACCATACCGAAACCTGCACTATAGAGGTCTGCAAAATGGTTTGGGGAAAAGATTTCCACACCTTCCAAGCGGTATTGCATGAACTGTGGAGCATTACCATGTACGGAAATACCGTTGCTGTCACCCTGTCCGGACACACCGGCAAAGGCAGTCACCAGTCGGGCCGGGTCGTTATAACCACCGGCATATCGGCTGGCTTCTTCCATCGAGAGCATCATACCGCCCACCAATGCCGTAGGGCTGACCGTAGCCTGCTTGTTCACACGAGGCTTGACCACCACTTCAGCCAGTTCTGTACTGTTCTCGCGTAGGGTGATGTCGAGCACCACTTCCTTGGCACCCGCCACCAGCACTTCCTTCATCACACTCGGTTCATAGCCCACATAAGTGGTCTCGATGGTGTAACGTCCCGATTGAGATACAGTGATACTGAACTCACCATCCGCATCGGTCGCTACACCCGTCAGCGGAAGTTCCATCACCCTCACGGCAGCTCCAACGAGTGTTTCACCTGTGATAGCGTCAGTTACCCTACCCTTTACAGTTTGTGCCACTATACTTTGTGGCAAGAAAACACCAACCACAACCACGAAGAGCATGACCAGTCTGCGAAAAAAAGATTTATCAATATTCATCATATTAAATAATTCAAACAATCGGTTCAAATATGGTTATCATGGAAGGAAACAGTGATTCCGGATCGGTAGTAATGCTGTCTTGACCGAATAGCTGATAATAGCCATATTGGCGGCTTTCGAGTAAGCGCAACTTTGATTTCCCGCCAAACTTCGCATCTTTCGAAGTCGGGACAAAACGATCTGCCATGTGTTCATTAAAGAAGGTTACGGTATCGGTCTCGCTGCTCATGCTGAAATATTCGCGCACGTAGAACGTCTGCTTTAGGATATTACGCTTGACTGGGACGACGACCACTTCCTCCAGTTCATAAACTATCGGGGTCATTTCCCAAGTCTTGTTTTCCGGTCGTTCGATGATGAGCTGTTCGTATCCCATACAGCGGAGCGTGACGGGATAGGCCGATGCCGGAATTTCAGAGAATACGCCGTCACTCCAAGTGAAGCCCACCATATTGCCTGTAGCATCGAATATGGAAGCCGCAGAAATGGGGGAACGGTCGGTTGAATCAATGACGCGCTCTTGGGCATCAACCGGACAGCAAAACAGCAGGGCACTAATCAGTAATATAAACGTATGTTTCATTGTAACATAATTTTAGCGGACAAAATTACTCCGACATTTTGGGAACGTCAAATAAGGAAATCCTACATTTTAGTCAGTATAAGGCATTAAAAACAGAAAAATTATACCGAACACAAGCAAAAAAGCATTTATTTATGTGAATTATTGAGAATAAGTTTGATATAATTTCATGGAGAAATAATAGTGATTGTTATTCATTATTTGTAGATGAAGTAACTTTTGTGTGATAGAATAAATACAGGATAATTTATTATTGATGGATATTATGGGAAAAGTATATATGGCATTGAATTATGGAATAGATGATATTCCTGAATTTGTATAATTACTATAGAAGATAATAGAAGAATATTGATTGTGAGAGATAAAGAACGAGAGGATAAATATGAAATATGATACCTTTATTAGGTATTTATATTCTCATTATGATTATAAAACATGTTCAATTGATGTTTGTGTAGCTAAGTTTAAAAAACAATATTTTAATTTATGTTATTTATCCTGCTGGTGTTGGATGGTATCAAATAGCACCTTATTCATATAGAGTAATTCAAACATTAACATATCATGGAGTAATGACACTATATGGAATATTAACTTTAGCATATGATGATGTTAATTTAGATATTAAAAAGTCTTTTAAAGAATTAATTGTTATTATGTATTTAGTATTATGGGCAATGATTGGAAATTATATGTATAACTCAGATGTTAGATTATATAATTGGTTTTTTGTAGTCCAAGATCCATTTTATATGCTACCATCTCATATTGCTCCATTTGTAATGCCATTTATTATATTATACAATATATGGATAAAAGAATCAAGACTTTTTTAATTCTCGCTAATATGACCTTTGTTTTTCATCCATCTTGAAATATAAACTACTGGTGTATCGAGTAAACTTGTAAAAATATAAATTACATAGCTTGATGCCATAATTGATAAAAATGTTTCTATGTCATACGTACCATAAAATGCAATTGTGGTAAATATCAATGTATTAACTACCTGAGAAATAAGGGTTGAACCGTTGTTTCTCAGCCACAAAAATCGTTTACTATCCCCCGTT
>CALGCG010000036.1 GCA_937884485.1 uncultured Bacteroidales bacterium | reverse complement strand
TGAACGATATAAGAACTATATAAGAAGGGCCGAACAAGGGGCGAATTGGGGGCGAGTTGGCTGCGGAGACACGGGGGGCCTGCGGCGGGGAGCAGATGGAAGTTTTTTTTGTTGGGAAATAAAAAAAAGTTGTATCTTTGCACCATGAAAAAGATAACCCTTGCATTAGTCGTGGCAGGAAGTATCCTGCTGAGTTCGTGTGAAGTACTCACACAATTGGCGTCGCAGTTCGGCTCTGTTGCCAACCTCGCCAACTGCGAATTTGCCCTGAAAAACGTCTCCGACGTCAGCGTTGCCGGCGTCAACGTGAAGAATCTGACCAAAGGCAACCTCTCGGCCACCGACATCGTGAAGCTCGTGGCCGCCTACCAGAGCAAGCAGGTGCCGCTGAACCTCAACGTCAACGTCGACGTGAAGAACCCCACCCAGACGCAGGCCGCCATGACGGCGCTGGACTGGATTCTGGCCATCGACGGCACCGACATGGCCAACGGCGTGTCGAGCAAGAACTACACCATCAAGCCCTCGACGACGACCACCGTGCCGCTGCCCGTGAGCACCGACCTGGGCCAGCTCTTCTCGCAGAAAGGCCTCGACGCGCTGAAGACCTTCGCCTCCAGCTTCACCTCCGAGGGCATCTCCTCCAAGGTGGGCCTCCGCGTGCGTCCCTCGCTCTCCGTCGGCACCACCCAGGTGCCCTTCCCCAACTACATCACCCTGGAGAAGAAGACCGGCTCCACTACCACCAACTCTTCCTCAACCACCACAACCACCACAACCCCAACCCTCACCCCCAAAACCAAGAAAGGCAAAATCTGACACTTTAACAACCCCTAAAAAAAATAGAGAAACAGGCAGACGGGATTCCATCTGCCTGTTTCTGTTTCCAAAAAAGGGGTCTCCTATCCCTCGGTGCATGCCGCCGCCAGGCGGAAGAAGAGCTGGGCGGCGGGTTCGACGAGGGCGTCGGGGAAGTCGTAGTCGGGATGGTGGAGTTCGGGCTGGTGCTCGCCGCTGCCGATGCCGAACATGGCGCCCTTGTAACGGAGGAGGTACTCGGCGAAGTCCTCGCTCCAGCGGTTGGGCTGGTCTTTAAATTGAAAATTGAAAGTTGAAAATTGAAAATTATCCTGCGAGGCCGGTGCTTCGCAGGCTTTCCGTATCTCCTCCACGCAGTCGGGGTCGTTCTCGGTGGCGTGGAAGGGTTCCTGGAGCATGCGGGAGACCTTGAGGCCGTGGCGGGCGGCAATCTCGTCGACGGCGCTGTTGGCGTCATGAATCAGGCGTTCCATCTCGTCGTTGGTGAAGGCACGGAGGGTGAACATCACCTCGCCGTGTCCCGCTGAAGTACCGAAAGCTGGCTCCCCCACCCTCACGCATATCAACGTAGACTGCCGAAACTCCCCATCCACCCCATTAAACCCATTAAACCTATTGATTATCTCCGCCACGGCCAGGCCGGGATTTAGGCCCATCTCGGGCGTCGAGGCATGTGTCTCGCGACCGTCGAGGTGGTAGACCACACCCGTGGAGGCGGCTGCGAAAGTCCTCGGGCAGAGCACCACGGTACCGAGTGGGTAGCCGGGGAGGTTGTGCAGGCCGTAGAAGCGCACGATGTTGTACTGCTGCAGGATGCCGCTCTCCAGCACGGCCTGCGAGCCGGTGCCGGTCTCCTCGGCAGGCTGAAAAAGTAACAGGATGTTGCTTTTAGTGTTTAGTGTTAAGTGTTCAGTGTTTAGTTTGGCGGTGTCAACAAGTTCAGCCAAACGGAGGAGGATGGTGGTGTGGCCGTCGTGGCCGCAGCGGTGGCCTATGGGCAGGGCGTCGGTGTCGGCGCGGAAGGCTATAGTGGGGATGTCCGAGTGACTGAGTGGCTGAGTGCTTGAGTTTTTGGCTTCCCAGACGGCGATGACGCCGTAGCCGCCGACGTGGGTGTAGACCTTGTCGGGGTGGAGGCCCTGCAGGTGACGGACAATCATATCGTGAGCAAACTGCTCGTTGCCGGCGGTCTGCGGGTGCTCGTGGAGCTGATGACGTATTTCCTTGTAATCGATCATAGTTTCAATATCTGTTCGCGGAAGAAGTCGCCGCGGTGTTCGAAGTTCTTGAAGGCGTCGTAGCTGGCCGCCGCCGGCGAGAGGAGCACCACCCCACCCTGCGGCGTGTGAGCGGCGCACCAGGGGACGATCTTGGTGTAGTCGTCCTCGGTTAAAATTGAAAATTGAAAATTGAAAATTGAAAGTTCTTCGCGGATCCTTCTGCCTGCTTTTCCGACAAATACGACGTTCTTCAAGGGCGTATCCTTCAGGAAGGCGACCAGCGGACTGTAGTCGATGCCGCGGTCGAAACCGCCGAGGATGAGGGTGTCGACACGGCCGAGGGCGCGCACGGCGGCGATGGCGGCCTCGGGGATAGTGGAGATGCTGTCGTCGTACCAGGTGATGCCGCGCACCTCGCCGATGCGCTCCATGCGGTGGCGCAGGCCATGGAACGACGCCAACTGCCGGCGGGACGCCGGCGCTCCACAGAGGGAGGCCACACGGCAGGCCACGAGGGCGTTGCTGCGGTTGTGGTCGCCGCTGAGGGGGCAGGCGTCGAGGAGCTGGCGCTCTTCGGCGGTGATGTCGTGGAGGCTGTAGGGGTGGAGAGTGGTGAGTGGTGAGTGGTGAGTGATGAGTGATGAGTGGGCGACGAGGTCGCGCAGCTCGTCGTTGTCGGTGCAGTAGAAGAAGTGGTCGCCCTCCTGCTGGCGCAGGGCTATCTGGAACTTGGCCATTTTGTAGCCGAGGTAGTTCTCGTAGTGGTCGAGGTGTTCCTGGAAGAGGTTGAGCAGCACGGCGATATGGGGTCCGCGATGGATGTTCTCCAGCTGGTGGCAGCTGAGTTCGGCCACGACGAGGGAGTCGGGGCTGAGGTCGTCGAGGATGTCGAAGAGGGGGATGCCGATGTTGCCGGCCAGGATGGAGCCCGGCAGCAGGTGGTGGATGAGGCTGGCGGTGGTGGACTTGCCCTTGGTGCCGGTGACGCCGATGGTGAGGTCGCCGTAGACCTGCAGGAAGAGGTCGGTGAGGCTCGTCAGCTGAAAATCGAGAATTGTGAATTGGAAATTGGGGATGCCGGGGCTCTTGATGACGAGGTCGAAAGGCCAGTCGTCGTGCCATTGGTCGGCGGTGTCTTTCCACTTCCCTTTTTCCACCTGTGTGGCGATGGTGACGGGAGCCGAGGACAGGAGTTTCTTGATCAGGTTCTCGGCACTCTTGCCTTCGCGGCCGTAGCCGGCGACGAGTATGCGGCGGCCCTGGAGGAGGGCTTTCAGTTGTTCTTCTCTGTACATGCTTGCTGAAGGATTTGGCGTTCTTCTGCTGTGAGGTTGCCGATGGGAGAGATATGCTCCAGGTTTATGATTTGCCGGCGGGACGCCAGCGCTCCATCATATTCCAGGAGTTTGGGGCGACGGTCTTTGTACCAGCGTTCGACGGCCATCTGGAGGGCTTGGCGCACCTCGCTGACGGTGCCCACGCACTCGAAGGGTTTGGTTTCGGCCAGGCCAAGGAGCTGGCGGAACTCGAGGTCGAGCGTTGTGTCGTCGAGCATCGACTTGCCGAAGATGGCGTTGAGGCGCTCCGGCGCTATGAAGGGCGAAAGGATGATGTAGGCGAAGAGGCACTTGGCGCAGTGGCCGCACCAGATGTCCTCCTTGCTGCCGACGTTGCAGGAGCGGAAGACGTCGTGGTAGGCCGTGAAACGGCTGAAAAGCATGGCTATCTGCAGCTCGGAGAGCGGACGCAGGAAAGAGAAGTAGTTGAATGCGCTTTCGTGGGATTGCGTTAATGCGTTATCGTGTGAATGTGCTAATGTGTTAGCGGCATCGGCACTGACGCAATCACGCACTAACGCATTAACGCAATATTCCCGAAAGTCGTCCTCGAACTCGAGGCTCTTGCTGTACTGATGGTTGACATAGCTGCCTTTCACGGTGCTCTCATTGGCGGAGCTCTCGTTGCTGAGGGCCACATTGGGGATGCCGCTGAGGGCGGAGGCCAGGCGGGTGTAGAAGGCCAGCATGGCGCTGAAGGGGGTGTGGCCGTTGAGGTAGCCTTTGGCATTGAGGTCCAGGAGTGTGGGGTCTATCTTGCGGCGGATGACGAGCACCTCCTCCAGGGGGAATCCCGCCACACGGGCACACTCGCGCGTGGCGCCGCGGGGGTTCATAATCAACGGCCGGATGGTCTTGCCTGCACGGCGCAGCAGCTCAAGCGTCACCACGCTGTCTTTGCCGCCGCCGATGGGGACGAGGTAGGAAGCGGAGAGTGGACTGCCGCCGTTCTGCACAGCCTCACCACACACTGAACACTGGCCACTAAACACTTGCAGAAAGCCATCCTGGCTTTCCGAGATGCCGTTGGTATAGAAGAACTCGCCGAGGCCGTTCCAGTAGAGCTTGCGCCAGAAGGCCTTCTGCTCGTCGGTGAGCGCGCCGCAGAGGACCTTGACCGTTGGCGGACAGGCACATTTCCAGTAGCTTATCAGTTCTATCATGCCGATGTCGAACACCATGCGGTCCAGCACCTGGGCTGGAACATCGCAGGAAAGGAAGGGGCGCGCCTCGAAGAGGGCCTCGGGGTGGAACACCACATCGCCCATGCGGAAATCGAACCACAGCCGCAGTCCCTCGGCCGTCCACTCGTGGTGGAAGGCCTCGTAAAGAAACTCGGGATAGCGCTCCCGCAACTCGGCATATTTTGTACTATTTTTATTCATATTGCTATATAACTACATTCGGCGTAAAATATTGTATCCATGCCGTACTAAATATTTTTTCACCTCTGATACAATAAAAGGGACCGGGCTCCGTTATGGAACAAGTAACAAAAAAACATACAGAGAAATGACCGATTTTATACTCCTCGACATCTCCAACGGCTGGAAGACCGGCATCATGATTGTGCTGATGATAGTGGTGTTCTACCTCTTCCTCATCCGTCCGCAAAGCCAGAAAGCCAAGAAAGAAAAAGAATACCGCGACGGCCTGCAGAAGGGCGACCGCGTGATGACCGCCGGCGGCATCCACGTCAGCTTCGTCAGCCGCGACGGCGCCTGGGCCATCGTCGAAGCCGCCCCCGGTGCCCGCATGAAAGTGCAGATCGGTACCCTGCAGCCCATTCCCGAAAAGAAACAGTAACAAGAGCGCAGGCTCACGCCCCTGCGTTCCTGTTAAGATTATTTAACACCAAAAACTTCGAAAACCCATGCGGTTTTCGGAGTTTTTTCGTATCTTTGCACCGATTTTTTTGCTCATAAACGGAGCGGAAAATGCAGACTATATATTATAAAACAATGGTTTAAACAGAAAATGGCAACAGAAGAAACAAGGGAAAAGATAGTGGAAACGGCGTTGCAGATGTTCAACAGCCGCGGCTGCCGGGGGGTGACGATGGACGACATCGCCCAGGCCCTCCACATGTCGAAACGCACCCTCTACGAGACCTTCGCCAACAAGGAGGAGCTGCTCACCGAGTGCCTGATGCTGGTGCAGGAGCGCACCAACGAACGCCACCGCAAGGCCCACAGCCAGGTGGACGAGCCGTTGCTGGTGGCCATGTACATACTGCGCACCAACGCTATGTTCATCCACAAATACAGCCGTATCATCGAGGAGACAGAACGCTACTACCGCGAAATCCACGACCGTTTCTTCCGTGTGCACACGGGCGGCCTGCGTGCCATGATGGAGCACGGCATGGAATATGTGCGCAGCCACAACTACCTGCGTCCCGACGCCGATGTGGCGGTGGCCATCGACTTTTTCTGCAATCTCATCCAGAAACAGCGCATCTCCGAGGTGCCCAACCGCGAGGAGTATGCACGGAGAATCAACGAGATGTGTTTCACCTACCTGCGCGGACTGATGACCACCGAGACCCTCATGCGCTACGACAGCCTTGTGGACCGCTTCGCCGAGGTCATTCAGAAACTGGATGCCGACAACGAATAGTTTAAGAAAATAAAATAAAAAAAAATAACAACAGATGAAATTGAAAAGACTGACATTAGCCATTGTGCTGGCAGGCATGGGGCTCACGGCCACGGCGCAGCAGACGCTGCGGCTGTCGCTCGCCGAGGCCCAACAGTATGCCGTCGAGCACAACCAGACCATGAAGAACGCCGACCTGGAGGTGAAGAAAGCCGAGATGGAACGCTGGAAGACGCTGTCCTCCATGCTGCCGTCGGTGAAGGCTGGTTTCGACTATCAAAACATGTGCGGCTACACGATGAATTTCGGAGGCGGAGGATCGATGATGTCCATGATGCCCGATTCGGTAACCATCGGTGGCGTAACAATGCCCATCTCCTTCCCCACTAGTGGAAGCAGTAGCGCCGAGACATCGAGCGGTGGCATCGCCATGAACCCCAGTGGTACCTTTAGTCTTACTGCTGCAGTAGCTTTATCCGGAGCACAGGTGGTGGGCACCATGCTGCAGAGACTGGCCATCGAGATGACCGACATCTCGCGCCAGCAGACCGAACAACAAACCCGTTCGCAAGTGAAGAACGTTTACGTATCCATTCTCGCAATGGAGGAAACCGTGGGCCTGCTTGACTCCAGCCTGGCCAACCTTGAGCGCCTCGCTGCCACCAGCCAGGCCAGCGTCGACGTGGGCGCCGCCGAGCAGGTGGACGCCGGTTCCGAGCAGGTGGCCTCCGGTGCGCAGGCCCTGTCTCAGGGGGCAACGGAGCAGGCCTCCTCCATCCAGGAGCTTGCCGCTATGGTCTCCGATATTAAGCAGCAGGTGGTCCAGTCGGGA
>CALGCG010000035.1 GCA_937884485.1 uncultured Bacteroidales bacterium | reverse complement strand
TCCGCCTCACCACCCCCACGGCCACCGCCGTCAGGAAAGTGGTGGTGCAGTGAGGTAACGGCGAGGCTGAATCTATCGCGAGAGGGAGGAAATAAAAAAAATATTTTGCCATATCGCGAAAAATTCGTACTTTAGCATTTTGAATCGGCACATTGAATTGACCGTAAAGGTCATTTAATGAGTTGACATAGATACTAGTACGAACAAAAAGAAAACTTGGGTATATATATGAAAACACTCAAAAAAGGACTCTTCCTGCTCTTTGCAGCCATGCTTGTGGCCTCCGGCGCCTACGCCCAGTCGAAAAGTATCGCCGCCAAAGCCGACGACCTCTTCGACCAGAACCGCTTCATCGAGGCCGTGCGTGAATATGAGGACGCCTATGAAAAAATCAAAGACAACAAGGCCGAAAAGAACCGTGTCTACTTTCAGATTGCCGAATGCTACCGTCTGACCTACAACTACCCCCGCGCCGAACGCATCTACAAGCGCCTGGCCGACGAAGAGTACTACAAGAATGAGCGCAAGCTCTATTTCAACCTGGCCGAGATGTGCCGCTTCCAAGAGAAATTCGACGAAGCCGAGCAATACTACCAAAAATACCTCGAGCAGGAGCCCAAGGACAGCTATGCCGCCAAGCGCAAACAGAGCCTCATCTACGTCAACCAGCTGGCCAACAACCGCACACGCCATACCGTCAACAAGCTCTCCGACTGGTGCACCGACTATAACGACTTCGCGCCCCGTTTCGTAGGCGACGACACGACAAAAATCGTCTTCACCTCGGCCCGCTTCCCCGAAGGCGAGGGCATAGGCAAAGACCCCTGGACCGACCAGGCCTTCTCCGACATCTACATGGTCTACCAGGACCGCAACGGCCAGTGGGTGTCGACTCCCGAACCCTGGGACAAGAGCGGCAAGATCAACTCCGACGTCAACGAGGGCGAGCCCTCCTTCACGCCCGACGGCAACACCGTCTTCTTCTCGCGCTGCGACATCCGCGAGAACGAGACCGTGCGCTGCCGCATCTACACCTCCAACCGCGCCCAGCAGGAGCTCGACTCCAAGGGCAAGAAGAAGAAAAAAAGCATAGCCAAGAAAAATACCCAAAAGAAAAAGAAGAAAGGCGCCAAGGATGAGGAGCCCGAAGTGGAGACCGCCCCCGCCGAGGAGGTCAAGCCCGGCGAATGGAGCACCCCCACATACGTGCACCTCGGCGACACCGCCTACACCTTCCTCTATCCCGCCATCACGTCCGACGGCCTGACGCTCTACTTCTCGTCCAACATGCCCGGCGGTTTCGGTGAGTACGACCTCTGGCGCGCCACGCGCAAGAGCACAGCCGACGACTTCGGCCGTCCCGTCAACCTCACCTCCATCGTCAACACCCCCGGCAAGGAGCTGATGCCCGTGCTGCGCAACGACTCGCTGCTCTACTTCTCCTCCAACGGCCTCGCCGGCGTCGGCGGCCAGGACCTCTTCTACACCCGTCTCAACCCCAACGGCAAATGGTCGGTGCCCGAAAACCTCGGCATCCCCATCAACTCGTCCTACGACGAGATGTCCATCGTCTTCTACCCCGACCACTCGAAAAACAATATCCTCGAGCGCGGCTACTTCTCCTCCAACCGCCCCTACGAAGACCCCCACAACCGCGCTGCCCAGAACGACAACCGCAGCACCCAGGCGCCCCCCATTAACGACGACCTCTTCTACTTCGAGCTCCCCGGCCTCAACTATGCCATCCAGGGCACCGTGCGCGACGAGAAGTCGATGCAGCTCATGAAGGATGTGCGCATCAAACTCGTCGGCTCCGACGGCACCACCGCCGAGACCCGCACCGACAAGAAAGGATTCTACAAGTTCGACAGCACCATCGTCCGCCGTGACGTGGTGTACAAGATGTACCTCTCCAAACAGAGATACTACTCACTCGAAGGGTCTACCAGCACACGTGGATACAACACCAACAAGACCATCGTGCAGGACTACCGCATGGAGCCCGTGCCGCGCCGTCCCATCGTGCTGCCGCAGATCAACTTCGAGCTGGCCAAGACCGACATCCAATCGCAGTTCATGGACTCGCTGATGGACCTCTACCTCATCATGGAAAATAACCCCAACCTTGTGGTTGAGGTGCGCGCCCACACCGACTGCCAGCCCTATGTGGGCCTCACCAACGACACCCTCTCGCAGCGTCGCGCCCAGAGCGTGGTGGACTACCTCGTCAGCCGCGGCATCGAACGCGAGCGCCTCGTGGCCAAAGGCTATGCCGAGCGCGTGCCCCGCACCCTCGACGAGGACATGACCGTCACCTACAACGGCAAGAAATATGAGTTCTCCGCCGGCACGGTGATGGAGTGCGACTATATCGCCACCCTCAGCGGCGACCGCCAGCAGGCAGCCCACTCGCTCAACCGCCGTATCGAGTTCCTCGTGCTCCGCGAGGACTACGTCTCCCGCTCCCTCGTCGATAACCTCACCGCCACCGAGAAACCCGACAAGGGCAAGAAGGACGGCGGCAAAGTGGTGGATCTTGTCGACCGCAAAAGCACCGACGACGAGCCCGAGGTGCAGCCCACCATCGTCCACGACGAGAGCACCCTCTACGTCACCATGATCAACTCAACCAGCGGCGAAATCACCTGCATCGCCAACGGATTCCAGATTCCCATGCTTATCGACGAACGCTACGCCGAGCCCATCGCCATCTCCTGGGAGGAGGCCATGAGCCTGCTCTACCAGCAGCGTCTCACCAAGGAGGACTTCCCCCTGCGCGACAAGTCCTTCGACCCCGAAGGCAACATCATCGACCGCACCACCATCGTCTTCAAGCACATGCAGATCGGTGAACAGCGCCGCGAGAATGTCGAAGTGGTCGTCGTCAAGGGCATCGACTACAAGTTCATCATCAACCGCACCGGCCTGCAGCAGTTTGGCAACTACGAGTTCGACAAGCAACGCTCCAAGCTGATCTTCCTGGATGAGTAATACCCTCATCACTATCCTCGGACCCACGGCCACCGGCAAAACCGCCCTGGCGGCCGAGGTGGCCTATCGTCTGGGTGGCGAAATCATCAGCGCCGACTCGCGCCAGGTGTTCTGCGGCATGGACATCGGCACCGGCAAGGACCTCGCCGACTACGACCTCCACGGCACCCACATCCCCCACCACCTCATCGACATCTGCGACCCCGGCGAGGAGTACAGCGCCTACCGTTTCCTGCGCGACTTCAACGCCGCCCTGGCCGACATCCAGAGCCGCCGGCGGCAACCCATCCTCTGCGGCGGCACAGGCCTCTACATCGACGCCGTCGTGCGCCGCTACCGCCTGGCCGACGCCCCCGTCGACCCCGACTACCGCCGCTCCCTGGAGACCTACAGCGACGAGGAGCTCACCGCACGCCTCGCAGCCCTCGGCCCCCTGCACAACCACACCGACACTGAAACGCGCGACCGCTTGGTCCGCGCTCTCGAGATACAGGAGTTCGCCCTCGCCCACCCCGACGCCTGCACCCAGGCGCCGGACCTGGAGCACCGCATCTACGGACTCCTCCTGCCACGCGAAGAAATAATAGCCCGCATCGAGGCTCGCCTCCGCCGCCGCATGGACGAAGGCATGACCTCCGAAGTACAGCATCTCCTGGACCAGGGCATAGCCCCGGAGCGCCTGATGCGCTACGGACTGGAATACCGCCACGTCACCCGTTTCCTCCTCGGCCAGTGCACCCGGGAGGAACTCTTCCGCGACCTCTTCACCGACATCCGCCGCTTCGCCAAGCGCCAGATGACCTGGTTCCGCCGCATGGAACGCAACGGAGTGCCCATCCGATGGATCGACGGCACACTGCCCCTCGAAGAGAAGGCCTCGTTGATAACAACTACTCTGTAGGCAATTTGATTTCTTTGAAACGGCTCTGGCGTTTCTGCCAGCGCTCGCGGGCGTACTGCTGCATGTCAGCCACCTCGTCGCTCTCGTCGATGATTTCGAGGCCGAAAATGGTCTCGATGATGTCCTCGAGGGTGATGATGCCCTGGAAGGAGCCGAACTCGTCGATGATGCCCGCAATCTGCTCCTTGTGCTTCAGCAGACTGTCCCAGATGTCGGCCACGCTCATCTCCTCGTTGAAGAGGGGTATCTCGCGCTTGATTTCGCCGAGGGTCATCTTGAAGTGGTCCTCGGCCAGTTCCTCCAGCGCCTCGCTGCGCAGCACATAGCCGGTGATGAAATCCTCCTCTTCGGCATAGACGGGTATACGCGAGAAGTGGCTATACACATCGCCTTTGTAAAAATCCTTGAGCGTCATGCTCTCGGGGGCCGTGGCGGCCACCACGCGGGGGGTCATCACATCGTAGGCCTTTACATCGCCGAGCTTGATAATATTCTGGATGATTTTGTTCTCGTCCTCGTCGATGACACCCTCGTCCTCGCCCATATCGGCCATGGCGGCCACCTCCTCGCGGCTGACGGCCGTCTCCTCCTCGTCCTTGCGCGAGATGAGATTGGTGAGCCACTGCACCAGCACCACCACGGGATAGAGCCCAAAGATGAGCACGCGGATGGTGTTGGCCGTGAAGCCCATCATGCGGCGCCAGTTGTTGGTGCCGATGGTCTTGGGTACAATCTCGGAGAAGATGAGTATGAGCACCGTCGTCACCGCCGACACCACGCCGAAGGGCACGCTGTCCAGTGCTATGGCTGCCTGCTGTCCCACACCCGCCGCACCGATGGTGTGGGCGATGGTGTTCAAACTCAGAATGGCGGCAATGGCCTGGGCGTTGTCCTGCTTGTATTTCTTGAACAGGGTGGCAGGCCGATAACCCTCGTCCTCGCGCATGGTGATATACGACAACGGAGTGGACATCAGCACAGCTTCCAATATCGAACAAAGGAACGATATCGACAGCGCACCAAGCAGATAGACTATGAGAAGTGTCATTTCATCTTTACTAAAATCCGGTGCAAAGATACGAAGGTTTTGCGAGGTGGCCAAATAATAATGCAAAAAAAGCCTGCAAAGCCGATTTTTTTTCGTATCTTTGCATCCTGTTTTGAAATAAAATAATTGTTTAACTAAAAATATAAAACATTATGAGTCAGATTATAGGAATCAGGGGCCGTCAGATTCTCGACAGTCGCGGCAACCCCACAGTGGAAGTCGACGTCTACACCGACCAGGGCGCCATGGGTCGCGCCGCCGTACCGAGCGGAGCCTCCACGGGCGTGCACGAAGCCTGCGAACTGCGCGACGGCGACAAGAGCCAGTACCTCGGCAAAGGCGTCCTCCAGGCCGTCAACAACGTCAACACCGTCCTCAACGAAGAGCTGCAGGGCATGTTCGTCAGCGAGCAGAAAGCCATCGACACCAAGATGATAGAGCTCGACGGCACAGAGAACAAGTCGCGCCTCGGAGCCAACGCCATCCTCGGCGTCAGCCTGGCCTGCGCCAAGGCCGCTGCCCAGGAGACGGGCCAGGAGCTCTACCGCTACCTCGGCGGCGTGGGCGGCCACACCCTGCCCATCCCCATGATGAACATCCTCAACGGCGGCAGCCACGCCGACAACAGCATCGACTTCCAGGAGTTCATGATTATGCCCGTCGGAGCCCCCACCTTCACCGAAGCCCTCCGCATGGGCGCCGAGGTGTTCCACAACCTCCGCCAGGTCCTCAAGAGCAAAGGCATGAGCACCAACGTGGGCGACGAGGGCGGCTTCGCACCCAACCTCGGCTCCAACGAGGAAGCCCTCACCTGCATCCTCCAGGCCATCGAGAAAGCCGGCTACCGCCCCGGCGAGGACGTCTTCATAGCCCTCGACGCCGCCGCCAGCGAATTCTACAATGCCGACGAGAACATCTACGAGCTCAAATGGAGCACCGGCGACAAGCTGACGCCCGCCCAGATGAGCGACTTCTGGAAAGACTGGGTCAACCGCTACCCCATCATCTCCATCGAAGACGGCATGGCCGAGGACGACTGGGACGGCTGGCGCCTCCACACCGACGCTATCGGCGACCGCTGCCAGCTCGTCGGCGACGACCTCTTCGTCACCAACGTCAGCCGCCTCCGCATGGGCCTCGAAAAGAAGGTGGCCAACTCCATCCTCATCAAGCTCAACCAGATCGGCACCCTCACCGAGACCATCGACGCCGTCAACCTCGCCATGCGCAACAACATGACCGCCATCATCAGCCACCGCAGCGGCGAAACCGAGGACACCACCATCGCCGACCTCGTCGTGGCCATGAACGCCGGCCTCATCAAAACCGGCTCCGCCTCGCGCACCGACCGCATCTGCAAATACAACCAGCTCATGCGCATCGAGGAAAGCCTCGGCGACCAGGCCTACTACCTCGGCAAGGACTTCAAATTCCTCAAGAAGTAAACCCTACGCTAACAAAACATCAACGCCGCCGTCCGCATCTCGCGAACGGCGGCGTTTTTCATTTTCCCCCTGCCCCGCGAACGGTGACGTTGGGAGTTGGTCGGCGAATTGGGCGAATTATCCGAATTGATTAACGGACAATTAACGGTCATTAACGTTTGCATGAAGACCCTCGATGATGGAGAGGTAGTTCTGGTAGCGTTCGGGGCTGATGCGGCCGTCGTCGACGGCCTGTTTGACGGCGCAGCCGGGTTCGTGACGGTGGGTGCAGTTGGCAAAGTGACAGTCGTGGAGCACGACACGCATCTCGGGAAAGAAATGCGAGAGCTCCTGCGCCGTAAAGTCCACCATGCCGAACTCTTTGATGCCAGGGGTGTCAATGAGGTAAGTGGGGAGTAGGGGTTGGAGAGTGGAGAGTGGAACCGGGAATATCTCGGCGAAGGTGGTGGTGTGTTTGCCCTTGAGACTCCAGTCGGAGATTTGGCCCACCTTGAGGCCGAGGCCCGGCGAGAGGGCATTGAGCAGGGCGCTCTTGCCCACACCGCTGTGGCCGGAAAAGAGGACCGTCTTGCCTGCGATCATCTGTTTCAGGGCGTCGAGGCCCGTGCCCTGCAGGGCGGAGACCTCGAGGACAGGGTAGCCCACGGCGGTATAGACGGCCTTCAGGTCGTTGTGGATTTGCCACAGCTCGCTACCGGGCTCGCCGTAGAGGTCCACCTTGTTGAACACCAGGGCAGCGGGTATGTGGTAGGCCTCGGCGGTGACCAACAGGCGGTCGATGAAGCCCGTGGAGGTGTGCGGCAGGCCGAGGGTGGCCACGATGCAGAGGAGGTCGATGTTGGCGGCGATAACGTGGGTCTGCTTGCTGAGCTTGGTGGCGCGGCGGACGATGTAGTTGCGGCGGTCGTGGACGTCGTGGATGAGGGCCGTGCCGTCGGCCTCGAGCGTACAGTCAACGCGATCGCCCACGGCCACGGGGTTGGTCTGCTTGTTGCCACGCAGGCGGTAGCTGCCGCGCAGGCGGCCGTCGAGAGTCGTGCCGTCGGCGAGCAGCAGCCGGTACCAGCTGCCGGTAGTGCGGATTACCAAGGCTTCAATCATCGGTGAGAACGCTATTTTTGCGGAAAGAGGTATAACCCACGCCGAGCAGGAGGCTGTAACGGTTGGTGCCGAAGGGGTCGTCGTAGGTGCCGGTGCGCACATGGACCTGCGCCTTGGCGGCGAGGGAGAGGAAGAGGCCTCCGGTGAGGAAATATTGCGCCTCGGCGCGGAAGAGGAAGCCCATGGTGGAGAACTTGAAGAGGGAGAGGTCGCTGTCGCTGTCCTCGTCGGCGACGGCACCGGTGAGGCGGTTGACGTAGCGCTCGGAGCGGTCGTAGTGGGTCAGGAAGTCGAGGCAGATGCCGGCGGTGAGGCTGAGGGAGAGGGCGCGGCTGGGGCAGTAGCCTATGGTGAAGCCCTCCTCGGCGGAGAGGATCCAGAGGCGTTCCGAGCGCTCGATGTCGTGGCCTGTGGAGGAGATGCCCTGTGGGGAATAGGAGCGGAGCGAGTCGCCGTCGTAGGCATAGTCGTAGCCGAAGCGGTAGAAGGACACCTCGCCGTGCATGCCCCAGAAGAAGCGGGGCGAGAAGTTCTTCTCGGCACCGTAGCGGAAGGAGACCGTGAAGGGTATGTAGGGTGTGTAGGAGAGGGGCGAGAAGAAGCTCTCGGAGGGCTGCGAGAAGAAGCCGGTGCCGGCGTACAGGGCCACGAGCGAATGGCCGTCCCACGGCTTGGTGGGGCCGCTGGGGACATGGATGTACTGCGGAATATAGACATAATGGGGCACCGTCTGCGACCGGGCGGCGAAGGCCGTCAGCAGCATGAAAGCAGTGGCATAGAGCGCTTTTTTTGTCATAACGTTATCTTGCAATTGATTGAGTCCGTTGTCCTTGCACATCTTCGGGCATTGGCTCTTCTCTTGCAAAGATACAAAAAATTTTGTCCTGTCGGCAAAAAATAGTATCTTTGCACCACTTTTTCACAAGCATTTACACGCATTTTGGACCAAACGATGAGACGAATAACAACACTGACGGCAGCGCTGTTGCTGACAATGGCAGGGAGCCTTGCGCGGGGGCAGATACGCAGCGTGGGGCCGGTGCCGGCAGACCTGAAGATGTCCGTCGAGGAGCTCTACGAGACAGACATGCAGCGTGCCGAGAAATACCTGGGAGGGCGGGTGAGAAACAAACAGGAGGTGATGAAGGCCTCATACCACACCAGCAAGATGCTGGCCAGCGGCCGCATTGTCTATGGTGACGCGGTGAGCCGGATGCTGGAACGCATAGCCGACACGCTGCTCAGAGACTTTCCAGAGTTGCGCTCGGAGTTGCGCTTCTATACCATCAACAGCCCCGAGGTGAACGCCTACGCCACAGGCCAGGGCATGGTCTTCGTCAACCTGGGCCTGGTAGCACAGGCCGAGAACGAGGCCCAGATAGCCTTTGTGCTGAGCCACGAAATCATCCACTATTTCCGCTCGCATAACATCGAAGAGCTGGTGGGCAGACGTAAAAAAGACAACGACGCGGAGCTGGACGAGGAGCAGCGCGAGCTGACGGAATTCCTGCGCCAGCACAGCCGCAGCCGCGAAATGGAGAACGAGGCCGACTCGCTGGGCATCGCCATGTTCTACGCCCGCAGTCCCTACGACCAGGGGGTGACCGAGGGCGTGTTCGACGTGCTGCAGTACGGTGCACTGCCTTTCGACGATGTGGAGTTCGACACCACCTATTTCAACACGCCCCACTACCAGCTTACCGGCTGCTGGCTGCGCAGCGTGGCCAGCATCAGCAGCCGCGACAACTACGACGACCGCAGCAGCACCCACCCCAACATCCTCAGCCGACGCCGCAAATGCGCCGCGCTGATGCAGGGGCATGGGGGCAAGGCCTTCGTCACCATCAGCCGCGAGGAGTTCCTCGCCCTGCGCCACCAGGCGCGGATTGAATGTGTGCGCCAGGAGGTCATCCACGGGCAATACGCCCGGGCCTTCTACAACGCCTGGCTGCTGCGCCGCGGCAACTGCAGCGAGGCCGACGCCCGCACCCTTGAACGCCTGATGGCCTTCGCGCTCTACAGCCAGGCGCTGCACAAGGTGCACGGCACGTCGGTGGCCAAGCAGGACTACAGCGAGGTACAGGGCGAAAGCCAACAGGTGTACTACGCCATGACGAGGATGACCGACGAGCAGGCTCTACTGACAGCACTCCACGCCGTATGGACACAGCACATGCGCTTCCCCGAGCAGACGGAATACCGCCTCATGGCCGACGATCTGATGGAGGAGCTGCGCTTCGGCGCCAAGAAGAATATCGGCGATTACCTTGAGGAGTTGCCCTCGTCTGCCGATGCCGACACCCTCGGCGACGGCAATGACCTGTCGAAATACGAGCGCATACGCCGCAAACGCCGCGAGCAGACCGAACAGAGCCCCATGGCCTACGCCCTGACCGACCTCATGATGGCCGACAGCACCCTGGCACCCCTGCTCAACCACCACCTGGCAGGCACAGCCGAACTCGAACACATTGACACCGCCGGCGCCAACGGCGTGCTGCTGTTCAACCCCACATGTATCATCACAGACTACCAAACCGACGAGGTAAAGGTGGCAAAAAGCGACGCCAACGAACGTCGCCTCTCCCAGCGGCTGGCACTCAACATCAGGCGCCTGGGCATGCGAAGCGTCGACTTCTCCGACGACATGCTGCACCAGATGACCGATGCATCCCAATACAACGACTTCCTCACCCTCTGCGAATGGATGAACGAGTTCTGGCTTGTCAAAGGTGCTTTCCACATACACAACTCCGTGCAGCCCGAGATGGACGACCTGATGGACCGCTACAAGGCCAGCCGCGTGAACCTCACCGCCATGCTCAACGTTGAGTACACACCTCGCACTTTCATGTTCCACTCGATATTCCTGCCGATACTGCTGCCCATGGCCTTCGTCGACTTCTTCACCGGCATAGAGAATACCGCCCTGGCCACACTCACCGTCGATGCTCGACGCGGCGAGGTGCTCACCAAGCAGAACTACAACTACCGGATGGCCGACCACAACGACCTGGTGGACGCCATGCTCTACGATTCCTATGCCCGAGGCATGAGAGGCGAGAGGTCCAAAGGTTTCTTGGGGCGCCGGGCTGCCATTGCCGCCGGTGCCGCCTTCGGCATGGCTGGGCTTTCGCCGTGGAGCGAGAACCACTTCGTGGCTTTTACGCCATGGTTCTCACTGGAGTATGCCGTCAAGAGCAACTACTCCCTCGCCGCATGGGCACGCTACCACGAAGGCTACCCCGACGTGATGGACGAAAACACAGGCAAACCGGTTTCGTCGGACCAGCTCACCCTTGGCCTCGCCATACGCCGATACCCGTTCACCAGCTTCGCCCCCCACGGCTTCTACAATACCTTCGGCGTCCACTGGGTGCACATGAATGACTACAACGACAACAATGCCTGCAACACCTTCGGCGTCCACGCGGGCATGGGGCGGAACTACGTCTTCCTCGACCGTCTGATTTTCAACTACGAGGTTCTGTACGCCTACACCTTCGGCATCACCCGCACCTACTTCGGAAGCAACCGCGAGAACGACATACCCTTCGCCGACGCCGCCCTGAGCAACCTACTGACCATCAAAATCGGCCTTGGATTCCTGCCTTTCTGACCCCACAGCATATATCCCATGGCTCGCAAAAGCACACTCCTCGCCCTCCTGTTCCTGGCTGCCTTCGCCGCCCAGGGGCAACCCTATTGGAACAACCTTGAGGTCTACCGCCTCAACAAGATGCAACCCCACGACCGCATCATCCCCGACGGCGACTGCTGGCGCCTCTGCCTCAACGGCACCTGGCAGTTCCGCATCTTCGACAACCCCTCGCAAGCCACCCTCTCCCCCACCCGATGTGACTCCATCCGCGTGCCCGGCAACATCGAGTTGCAGGGCTTCGGCGTGCCCGTCTATGTCAACATGCGCAACGAGTTCCCCTCCAATCCCCCCTACGCCCCCACCGACTACAACCCCACGGGCGTCTACGCCCGCACCTTCACCCTTCCCGCCACCTGGCGCGGACGGCGCACCATCATCAAGTTCGGCGCCGTCAAGTCGGCCATGTACCTCTACATCAACGGCCGCGAGGTGGGCTACAGCCAGGACTCCAAGACTCCCGCCGAGTGGGACATCACGCGCTACCTGCGCGACGGCCAGAACGACCTCAAGGTGAAGGTCGTCCGCTGGTGCGACGGCTCCTACCTCGAATGCCAGGACATGTGGCGCATGAGTGGCATCACACGCGACGTAGAGCTCTACTCCGTGCCGTCAACCTACATCACGGACATCAAGATTGTCGCCGACCTCGACACCGCCGACTGGAGCACCGGCAGGCTCGACGTCATGGTGGACCTCAACCGCGAGGTGAATAGCGGCTCGGTGACGTTCGACCTGCTCACCCCCGACGGCTTCTCCGTCAACGGCACCGGGCATGGCGTCAAGCTCAACAAAGGCGACTGGTTCGCAATGCACCAATCGAGCCACGCCGGCATACAACCTTGGACCGATACCACCCCCACGCTCTACAACCTTGTCGTCACCCTCCGCGATGCCGCCGGCCATGAAACCGAGCGCATCACCAAGCGCATAGGCTTCCGCCACATCGACATCCGCAACGGGCAGCTGCGCCTCAACGGCCACCCCATGGAGATCCGCGGCGTAAATCGCCACGAGCACTCCCCCCTCAGTGGCCACTACGTCACCCCCGACGAGATGCGCCGCGACATAGCCCTCATGAAGCAACTCGGCATCAACGCCGTCCGCACCTCCCACTACCCCGACGACGAGCTCTGGTACGACCTCTGCGACTCCGCCGGCATCTACATCTGGGACGAAGCCAATGTCGAAAGCCACGCCCAAGGCTACGACGAGCACTCCCTGGCCAAAAAGAAAGAGTGGCTCAACCCCATCCTCGACCGCATCTTCAACATGTACAAGCGCGACCGAAACCACCCCTCCGTCATCGCCTGGAGCCTCGGCAACGAGTGCGGCAACGGCTACTGCTTCGAGGAGGCCTACCGCTTCCTCAAGGGCAAGGACAACACGCGCCCCGTGGTCTACGAACGCGCCGAGCTCGACCGCAACACCGACATCGTCTGCATCATGTACCCCTCCCTCCAGTTCCTCTCCGACTACGCCCGCAATCCCCGCAACCGCCGCCCCTACATCATGGCCGAATACTGCCACGCCATGGGCAACTCCATGGGCGGCCTGCAGGACTACTGGGACACCATCGCCCGCTACCCCCAGCTGCAGGGCGGATTCATCTGGGACTGGAAGGACCAGGCCTTCCCGATGGCCAATGGACTCTGGGGCGCCGGCGGCGACCTCGGCAGCCTGCCCGGCATCGACGACGACGACAACTTCTGCGCCAACGGCATCCTCGCCGCCGACGGCACCCCCCACCCCCACGCCGCCGAGGTCGAAGCCGTCTACACCCACGGCCGCAGCAACGCCATCCTCGCCCCGACGCCGGCCCCCATCGCCACACGCGCCGACGGCTACAAACGCCTCCTCATGCTCGGCGGCGTCAGGAAGAAAGGCACCTCCCGCGAGCCCATAGACATCAGCGTCTACGGCCACCGCTTCCATCTCACCGTCTCCGCCACCGACGGCAGCATCACCTCCTACCGCTACGACGACCACGAGCTCCTCGCCGCGCCCCTGCGCCCCAACTTCTGGCGCCCGCCCACCGACAACGACCTCGTCGACCCCGCCGGCAGCCGCGCCTGGCAAGGCCTCGACCGCCTCAGCACCGAGGTCGTCAGTGCCTCCACAGCCCTCCACGGCGACACCCTGGCCGAGGTGCAACTCCTCCTCCGCCTCACCACCCCCGACGGCAGCACCCTGCGCCTCAAGCAGCTCGTCGAAGTGTCCTACACCGGCGCCGTGCAGCTCAGCTACATGGTCGTCCCCGGCGGCCACTTCCGCTCCCTGCCCAAACTCGGCATCCAGCTCGGCCTCGACACCGCCTACACCGCCTGCTCCTTCTACGGCAACATCCACGAGACCTACCCCGACCGTCGTGCGGCCCGGCGCGTGGCCCTCTGGTACAAGAGCCTCGACCTCCTCGCCGCACCGCAGTACGTGGTGCCCCAGGAGCAGGGCAACCGCGAAGCCCAGTGGGTGCAGTTCCGCTCCGACAGCCTGCCCGCACTCCTCGCCGTAGCCCCCGACGGATGGCTCAACTTCAGCCTCCGCCGCTGGGACGACAGCACCCTCACCGCCGCCCGCCGCTGGTGGCAGGTGGGCCCCGCCGACCCTTACTACACCCTTTCCCTCGACCACCGCACCGCACCCCTCGGCACCGCCACCTGCGGCCCCGGTGCCGCCGAGCGCCACCTCCTCAGCGGCGACAGCACCTATCGCTACCGCTTCCTCCTCGTCCCGGCCAACGCCCCCACAGGCGTCAGCTTCCGCCGCCATCCCGACATCTTCGACGCCGACCTGCCCGCCGACGCCGACCGCCGCCTCGCCGTCAGCGCCGTCGACTGCAACCGCCGCCCCGCCGCCATCTACTCCGACGGCTTCCCCCAGGCCCTGGCCGACGGCCGCCGCGCCGTCCCCGGCGACTGGCACCATTCTTGGGCCGGATTCGAAGCCCCGGACACCGTCGAGTTCACCCTCACACTCGACCACTTCGCCACCCTCGGCTCCATCAGCGCCGGCGCCAGCCACAGCCCCGCCGACTGGGTGGTGCGCCCCCTGGCCGTCGAAGCCGCCTGGAGCATCGACGGCTCCCGCTGGAGCCCCTGGCAGGAGATGCAACTGCAGAACCCTCCCGCCGACCTCTACAACGACAGCCGACGCCTGCGCTACACCCTCAGCCCCCGCCGCGCACGCGCCGTGCACTACGTCAAGGTGCGCTTCCTCTGCCGCCCGCAGCTACCCGTATGGCACCCCTATGCCGGGCAAAAAGCATGGCTCATGGTCGACGAGCTTGAGCTCCTCCCCAAGCAGCAATAGCCCTCCGGCACCATCCAGCACCTCCTACCCTCCCCCCCCCCACTCATCTCCCATCGCGGCAGGGAGTGGGCAAGAAGATGTCACGTCTGTCAAATCCAATACCGCAAGTGTTAAAGTATGTTAAATAAACATACCCTATGTAGACATTCGGAAAAAAATCTGTTATATAATATACAGACAAGTGCGGAAAAATATGCCAACGAACAACGCAAGATACGACGACTTCGACCGTATGGTGCAGCGCCACAGCTCCCTCATCAGGCAACTGTGCTGGTGGCACGCCTCGGGCCGTAGCGACGAGTGCGCCGACCTTGTGCAGGAGTGCCTGATAGCCCTCTGGCACTACCGCCACACCCTCCGCCCCGGCGCCACACAAGGGCAGGAACGCCAATGGGTGAAATACCACTGCCGCAGCGTCTTCTCGCACCAGGACGCCAAGCAGCGCCCCTGGATCACCTCCCTCGACGAGGCCAGCGCCCTTGCGCAGGAGGACCCCTCAGACGACCGCGAGCGCATCGAGGAGATGGCACGGCACCTCTCCGACTACGAGCACCGCGTGCTCAACCTCTTCCTCGACGGCTACTCGGTGGGCGACATCGCCAACCTCCTCGGCATCAAAGCAAAGTCGGTGAGCCAGATTCGCTTCCGCATCATAGAGAAAATGAGAAAAGAGATATAACAGAAACCCATCACCATGAACGAACAACAGATAGAACAGCTACTGGCCCGCGAAGCCGCACGGCGCCGCGCCGACGACAGCGAGCACCTGGCACACCTGGGCGCCGACCTGACCGCCAACCTGCCGGCATGGGCTCGCCGCTGGCGCATCCTCTCCACCCTCCTGGCCGCCGTGCTGCTCCTCGGCGTCACCTCAGCCTACGGCGCCCTGCTGCCCGACCGGCAGGACGAGAGCCTCGTGGCTTGCAACCTCAAAGGGCAGGAAGATGCCGTAATGCATTGTGCACACAACCTTCTAACATAAGCAGAGATATGAAAAAACTATGGATTGTCACCGCCGCCCTGCTCGTGGCCGCCATCGTGGGCATCACGGTGTGGCACCTGCTGCCGCCCGGAGCCACGGAGCCCAGCGAGCTCTTCCGGCGCTACGAGCACCAGCAAGGCGTGCGCGTGGGCTACATCGAGGACTTCCGCTTCGACGACACCACCCTCGTCGACGTGGTGACCATCGAAGCCCTCGACTCCGCCGGATGGCACTGGATGGAAAAGGAATTCGACCTCCAGGCACACGAAAGGCCGCACGGCAGCACCCCGACCCACGACGATGGACGGATAGACCTCTGGCTATGCGACGACGGACAGGGCCTCGCCGTCCTCTCGCGCCGCGACAGGGCCCTGTGCCTCGTGCAGCCGCACTCGGAGAAAGAACTCCAGAACATCATCATGTATCACCTGAAAAAAATGAAAGAATGAGAACCCGAAGAATAAGCATCCTCGCCACCCTGGCGGCGGCCGTCCTGGCCACAGCCTGCAGCTCCATGCCCTACGCAGCCCATACCACCGAAAAACAGCCCATGAACCTCAACGTCAACGTCCAGCTGCCCGGCAACGAGAACGAAATCAACCAGCACGGCTTCGCCGGCGGCCTGCCGGGCAACAAGGTCAACTACATCGTCGACAACAAACAATACTCCAGCGAGGCCACCACCGACGAGGACCTCACCACCCTCTACCTCAAAATCCTCGGCTACGCCAAACTCGGCCACCACGTCAGCATCGCCGCCGGCGACAACACACCGCAGGGCGAAAATACCGACGTGCACACCTTCTCCTCCGACAAGGAAGCCGACGTCGCCGTCTGGTCGGCACGCATGGTGAAGCGCGGCTACAGCGTCAGCATAGCCTACGACAAATCCACCAAGACATACACCTGCACAGCATACAAGAAAAAATAACCGGTTATATATCAAAACAATTATTCACCCATCAAAAAAAAATCAACCATAAAAAAAAACCTCGCAATCCTGGCCGTAGTGGCCAGCGTGGCCCTTGTGGGCTGCAGCAAGTCGAAAGACTGCAACTGTACCGTCACCCAGAACATGCCCGGCATGGGCCCCATGACCACCGAAGCGGTCTACACCGCCGAAGACGGCGACTGTTCCGACCTCAACGCCACCACCACCACTACCGTCAACGGACAGACCATCACCCAGACCGTCAAGTGCGACTGAGGCGCAATCCAGTCCCGAATGTTCAATGTAGCCGGGAAAAGGGGACACCGTCGTCCCCTTCCCGGCTTTTTCGCGCCACTCCTATCCCACCAGCGGAGACAAGAGCGCTCAATTAGGGCGCTTCTGCCATAGCCCTCTAAACAAGACGGGCATATCCCAATCCGTGGCGTGCCGTCGGCTCGGCCGACAACAAAAAGAACCACCAGAACCTTTCTTTCCTATTCTTTTCATTCTGATTGAGATCATATTCTTTTAGTTCTTTTGGTTCTGATTGGGAAACAACTCCTGTTGAGTTGTTCAATACCTCGTCAGCGGCGGATGAACTTTGCTGTCCGTGTGCCTGTGGGGGTGGCGACGGAGAGGAGGTAGGTGCCGGGGGCGAGGGCGGAGACGTCAATCGAGAGGGAGGTCTCGGTGAGGGCGCTCATGCGCCAGCCGCCCACGGGGTTGCCGCCGAGGGTATAGACGAACACCGCCTGCGCCATGCCGTCGGTGGACATGGTCAGGGGACCGTCGGTGGGGTTGGGGAAGAGGGCGTCGGAAGGGAGTTCCTGCGGCTGTCCCACGGCGTAGGCCACGGTGCCGCCCGTGGTGTCCGGCTGGTCGCCGACGGACGCCATTTCCTCCGGCAGGTTGGCTCCCTGCATATTGTTGCCTGCCTCGTCGCACAGAGCGCAAGGTTCTATCCTGGCCTCGAACTCACACCCTGCCTCGGCCTCAAAGCCGTCCTGCAGAATCACCTCCTCGTGCGCCTGATAGACAGCCGTGGCGCCAGCAGGAATGGTGCGCCATGAGGGTTCGGTAGAGGATGATGCGCTGGTTAATGATGTTGCCGTATGTGGCACTAATTCATATAATTGCCATGGTAGTGGTAGATTATGCGATAAATACATCCGGATAAGCGGATTAACGTAATAATATACGTCCAAATATATATTTACATCACATATATCTTGGGTGCTATTAGGGCGTGCATACCATATTGCTTTCTGGTTATTATGATAACTACCATGAGTTCCTGGATGCGGATTGCTTAGGGTAAACCAATCGTCGTCGGTGCTGTAATAGCCGTACCATCCCCAATTGAAATGGAACATTCCCGAGGAAGCGTCGTACCCGTCACAAATAAAGGAATGACCGCTTCCGTCATCAGTTTTCCCTGAATATATGACAGGTCTTCCAGCATCCAGGCAGTATAGGATTGTTTCTTCCCAGTCATTTACCAAAAGATTATCGTGCGCATACCTATGGAAGCAATCAGTGTGGTCGTGGAAATCGAATTTGTCCTTTAGAGCATCCGCCACATCACATGTATTGGCACTAGACGCGTCGCATCCATATTCCATATCCACAAATTTTCCGCATTCTTTCAGGAGATATGAAATGGCATACCTGTTCTTATCATAATCAGGAGCATTCAATTCTAACGAATTCACCATATTACACCAATCGAACTGTTCTATCCTAGCCATATCCAGAGCCGGATATTTCCAATAGTATACCAATTGTCCCATGGCCACTGCCACACAACCCGCAATGCAGTGTTGGCAATCATCGTCACAATCTATTAAATAATTATACTCGTCATAGCCAACGTGTTTTGACCTCTGCCCCCATTTACTTTTTGTTAGCGGGGCAATGGAAGGTCTCCTTGTTGAAGATGGAATATCACCAGCGAGCAACAGATCCCAATCTTGCCGATATTGGGATGCCTTACTGCGACTAACGACAAAACTAGTATCTATCTGCTGTTTGTAATACTCCAGCATGAAGTTCAATCCACAGGGTAGTTCTTCGTCGGATATGCAGGATCCTTTGTAGGTACCTAATATCGGAAGGCAATCTCTACTTCCTGACATTAATACTGTTTGGTTTATCGACGTTTTCACCTCGAATAAAACATAACCATAGGTTCCTCTAACAGAATCTACAGCAAGCACACTAATTGTTCCTGCATTTTTATATCTGCTCTGCAGCCAATTGATTGCTGCTTTTGAGGCATCATTGCCATGGATCTGTCTTTTTTGGGCATATGCCTGGGTCAGGCACAACAGGCAAAATATTGCAATTATTATTTTTTTCATATTTATTCTCTTATTCTTCAATTGACTCTATATTAATCATCCTGACTAGGACACCACGACAACAATCACAACCATGGTATACACCAGCCTCCCCTTGCATCAGAACCGTACAGCTGACTCGCTGTCCCCAACGATAATTCCCCAATTGCAGCACCTGCGCCTGAGGGACCCAGATATACAAGAGATCATTGCTATGGTGATTGACGGAATCGTTATAACTGCAAAAGTAAAGCTCAGAACGCACGTCATTTGGCGTGTACCACATGCTATGATTCATGTATGTGTTGAAGTCGACCAGTTTTTCTCCAGGAAGAAAGAAGTAACCGGACACTTTAAAAGTGTCGCCGATATGCTCCTCGATGGTTTTCTGATGGCAATCAAAATACTTACAAACTTCTGCAACAGAATTGTACTCAGTCCACGAAATCTCCGTACCTTCAGGAGCAACGGCTATGCATTCCCCGCAAATAGATTCTTTGCATGCTGTTTGCATAATCGCACATACAATAAACAATGCAGAAATGATCTCCCTTTTCATAATACTTCATTTTACTGGTTATCCTTCATCTCGTCAATCTGCTTCTGGAGGTCGATGATATATAGGGTGAGCTCCTCGACCTTCTCCATCAGCAGGCGGTTCATCTCGCCCAAGTCGGCACCTTCCTGCTCCACCTCGGCGGCCGTGGGGATGCCCGGCAGGTGCTGGTGCTCGCCGATGTAGGCTTCCAGCTCGCCCAGCGGCATCAGCGCATGGCCGCCGCCGAAAACATAGTCCGGCCAGTCCGTGAGGGTTACCTTCAGGTGTTTCACCTTGAGGTTGCCGTTGGCGTCGCACGCAAAGCCGCTGCCCACCGAGAGCCCTCCGTTCAATGTGGCCGCTCCGCCCACGGTGAGCGTCGACAGCAACGACACCCCCTGCGTGAAACGCCCCGAACCCTCGACATTGAACTTCACGCCGACATGAGTGTTGCCGACACCCAGCAGCCCCGACTGATTCATTACGAACTTGCCGCCGTGGTTGACCAGCTGCAATACCCCCAACTCATTCTGCTGGATGGTGATGTCGTTTTCCTGCTGTTGTATCAGCAGGCCGTCAGTGCTCGTACTGCCGGTGTGGTTGTTGGTGAGGAGCATCGTGGCGCAATAGATGGTTTCCATCTCCGGACCCACGTTGCCGGAGTTGTTGAGACCGTCGGGAATGCCATGGGGCAGGTCGGGAGTCTCAGGGTCGATGTCGTTGGAAGGGAGCCACCCCGAGTATGAATGCACATGGAACGTGGCTTGGGGGTTTGTCACACCCACGCCTTCACTCTGCGCCATCGCGCTGCCCCACGAAGCGGCAAGGAGGACTGCCAGGGCCAGTTTCATAAGTCCGTTCATCTTGAGCATCTGTTTTCCAGTGCAAAGATACTCATTTTTTTTGTTTTTCAGGTGATTTTTCATAATGTTTTGTGTTTTATTGGGTTAGAAAAAAAATATTTCTCCTTATCGGATTCTTTTTTATCAGGGGGGGGCTATGTCAGGAAAGTCTCACTTTATTGCAATGCACGTGTACAAACCTGTAGTTTTATCATATTCAATAGAAACTGCATACCCGTTCTCCTCCATATCGGTTGCCCATTTATACGCCTCGTCCCAACTATAGGTTGAAAAAGTCTCCTTGTCTTTCATGCTGGACGAACGATAATTGACCACGACCGTGTATCCTTCCTCGACCAATTTCCTGATGTCTTGTTCCCAAAAAGCCATATCAACAATTCCATCATAAAAAACGAAATTGTCCGATGTGATACAGCTCACAATACCATTTGAATCCCGCTCTCCCCGGGATGCTTCGGGAATCTCTTTCTGACAACCTGCCATTGCAACGGCGAGCAAGGCAAAAGTAACTGCGCTTTTAAATTCTTTTTTCATTCTTTTCAAAGGTTATTCGTTCAATATCTTGTTTAATAAATATTTTGAAAACATTCTGAACTGCGTCGTGTCGGTGATATGGAAGACCTCTATTGTTTTTGTGTATCCACTGCCGATGATTTCGTCGCAGTACCGCAGTGCTGTCGACCCTTTCTGCTGCTCGGGGTGCTCCTTGGGCGCCATGCGGAGAAAGACAGCAGACTGCTTCATGGAGCTGAACAGGGAGTCGCCGAAGCCGAACTGCGTCCTCAACCAATGCCAGGTGGCGGTGTCGACAGCCGTGAGGACGGTGACGTCGACGGCCTCGGTGTCGTTGAGAGGGAAGTCATGGATGAAAGCGGCCTTGATGCCGGGGGTGCGGCAGTACTGGCGGTAGACGTCGCTGGCTTCCTCGGGGGGCACCGTGCGCGGCGTCCACACCCACAGCAGTGTTGCTGCCAAGGGCAGGAGTACAATAAGCAGAGGAAGACCGTAGCGTTTCATTGCATGTCGGCCACTGTCTGTTGCACACTGTCGTAGGCCTGTGCCCTGTCGGCACAGGCATTGACCGCCATCGGCGTTTTGACGGCTGCGGGAACCGTGGAGGGGGCGTAGCCGCAGAGCACCAGCGACACCGCCGCGGCAGCCGAGCACCGCCGCAGCAGCCCGCGGCGCTCGCGGCGCCGCTTCCAAAGGCCGAAGCCTTCGACGGCGGCGGCGGACAAACCCGCGGGCAGGGCTCCTGACTCACCGCGACCTGCCGCGGCAACAACCGACAGGCGATCCATCATCTGCTTCTTTCCTATTCTGTGTCTTTTCATAGCATAAATTTATCAATGGATATACATGTTCTTTCTATTCTATCCCCATCTCTTGGGCCATCTGCCTCATGCGGCGCACCAGGCGGCTCATGCGCTTGCGCATCGCCAGCGCCGAGGTGCCGAACAGGGCCGCCAGCGCATCGTAGTCGTAGCCGTCGAGGTAGTACTGGACCATGCGGCGCTCGTCGGGAGAGAGGCGCTCGAGGAGGAGGCCGAGGCGCTCGTCGGAGGCCTCGGCTTCGACGGCGACGTCGGGGAAACCGCCCGGGCTCTCCACACGGCGCAGCTCGCGCCGCCTCAGCCTGTAGAGGATGCCTCGCGTGCGGAAGGTCACCCAGCGGCGCTCCTGCGACACCGTAAGCCCGGCCGGCAGCGCCCCCATATACCGCCACAGCAGGGACCACACCTCCTGCACCAGGTCGGCGGCCCTGTCCCAGTCGCCACGCGCATGGCGCACGCAAAGCCCCCATACCACCTGCTTCTGCCGCTCGACAAGCTGCAGGTAGGCTTCACCCAGTGTCTCCATGTCCGATTCCCGTTGGGGCATAATTCACCTTAAAAAAAAAAAACTCACATATATAATACACGCTTTTTTTCAAAACTGTGACATTATAACTCATTTTTTAACATTTTATTTTTTTCCACCCCGCCGCATTTCACCCCTTCTACCTATAATATATCACCGAGAA
>CALGCG010000034.1 GCA_937884485.1 uncultured Bacteroidales bacterium | reverse complement strand
TAAGAACTATATGAGAACGATATAAGAACGATATAAGAAGGGGCGAATTCGGTACCTCTTCGGCACGAAAGCGGCACGGGTTCCGGGGCCGGAAGCCGCCGGCAGCGGGCCGGTTTGCCACGACCCCTCCGGGAGGGTACAAAACAAGCCCCGAAGGAACGGCTGCAATCCGTTCCTTCGGGGCTTGAAGGCGGGGATGACCGCGCGGGCCAGCCTACTCGATGGCGGCGGCGATGCGGGCCGCCAGGGCGGAGAGCTCGTCGGGAGTCATCTCGACATGATGGGCGAAGTTGAGATCGCCGGGTTTGTTGAGGGGCATGAGGTGGATGTGGACATGGGGCACATCGATGCCGACCACGGCCTCGCCGATTTTGATGCAGGGGCACACCTTCTTCAGGCCCTTGGCGACACGCTTGGCGAAGAGGTGGAGCTCGGTGAAGAGCTCGTCGTCGAGGTCGAAGATGTAGTCGACCTCCTTCTTGGGGATGCAGAGCACATGGCCGGGGACGACGGGGTTGATGTCGAGGAAAGCGAAGCAATGCTCGGTCTCGGCCACCTTGTAGCAGGGTATTTCGCCCGCAACGATTTTGCTGAAAATGGTTGCCATATTATCTTTCAATCTTAATGAGTTCGAAATTCATCTTGCCGGCAGGGACATTGACCTCGACGACGTCGCCCACCTTGTGGCCGAGGAAAGCCGAGGCGAAGGGCGAGGTGATGCTGATCTTGCCCTGCTTGAGGTTGGCCTCGCTCTCGGGCACGATGGTGTAGGTCTGTTTGAGGTTGTTCTTGGTGTTGCGGATGGTGATGATGGAGAGGAGGAGCACCTTGGAGGTGTCGATTTTGCTCTCGTCGAGCAGACGGGCGTTGGCGACGAGGTCCTGGAGCTTGGAGATGCGTGCCTCGAGGTGGCCCTGGGCCTCCTTGGCGGCGTCGTACTCGGCATTCTCGGAGAGGTCGCCCTTGTCGCGCGCCTCGGCGATGGCGGCGGAAGCGGCAGGACGCTCGACGGCGATGAGGTGGTGGAGCTCGTCCTTTAGCTTCTGGAGGCCTTCTTCACTGTAATATTTGATTTCTGCCATTTTTTACAGGGTATTTTTTAAGGGTTTTAAAAAGTGGGAAAGGCTTGTGCAAAAGCCTTTCCCAACATGGATTGATGTGTCTTTGTCAGCTATTAGAAACGGAAGCTGGCTCCGATCGAGTGGGTGCCCTTGAGGGGGTCGGCCGAACGATAGGAGTAGTCGATAGTCAGACCGGTCTTGCTGTTGGAATCCTTCTTGTGGAGAGGCACGTCGATCGAGGCGCCGGCGCAGATACCGTTGTTGGCGGTGGCCACGTCGTTGGACGACCACAGACCGGGCTGCATGACATAGCCAGCGCGCAGCTGGACCATGTTGAGCAGGCTGTACTCAAGACCGACGGTGTAGTTGTCGCGCAGGAAGGCGTTGGAGGTGAAGGAGGCGGCGATGGTGAGTCGCTGGTCCCACTTCTCGAACAGGAAGTCGTAGGAGAGACCGATGTTGAGGCAGGTGGGGAGCTCCATCTCGGCAGCGCGGGTCTGGACGGTGAAGTTGTTGCCGGCGGTGTTGACCATCTGCAGGGAGAGGCCAGAGCCGTCGTACTTCATCGAGGGGCCCCAGTTCTTCAGGGAGATACCGAACTTGAGCTGGTCGAACTCGCCGGTGACGTACTGGATACCGGCATCGATGCCGAAGCCAGAGGCCGAGACGTTGTCGGTGCTCTCGGTGATGAGCTTGACAACAGCACCGCCGTGGATGCTACGGGTGAAACTGTGGGCATAACCCACGTTGATGTTCATGTAGCTGGGCGAGAAGGTGCCGTTGAGGCCAGCCTCAGGGCTGGAATAGGTGGTGATATCGATGTCGCCAAAGCCCATGGACATGACGTAGACACCGAGCACGCCGGCCTCGAAGACACGGATGCCAAGACCGAAGGTGTTGATGGTGGCACCGCTGGAGAGGCCGCTGCGGCCGCCATAGAGCATGGTGTTGGAGTAGGCCACTTCGACATTGTCGACGAAGGCGAGACCTGCAACATTGCCGAACATGGCATCGAGGCCACGCACATTGGCTATGTTCACACCACCCCAACCGGTGCTACGGGTCCAGGGATTGACAAGCAATTCAGGGGCGCCCGCCGTGCCACGACGTTCATCGTTGCCAGCTTGGGCTGACGGAGCAGAAAGCGCCGTGAGAATCACAACTACAGCAAATATTCTTAATATTCTTTTCATCTCTGTATTTATTTAGTTGTTATTCATTCTGTGTGTTAGAAACCGAAGGAGTTGAGGTCGACGGGACGCATGGTGCCGAACCACTTGATGACTCGTTCGCCGATGCCAGGAACAGAGACATGGATGAGGTACATGCCGCCGGCAATGGGGATGCCGGACTGGTTGTGGAGGTCCCAATCGACAGTGGTGTTCTCGGCTCCGATGCTGGCGTCGCGCGTGACGGCCGTGGGCCCGAGGGTACGCACCAGGGTGCCGTCGACGGTGTAGATGCGGATAGTACAGCCTTGGGGCTGACCCTTCTCAACACCGGTGGGCAGGTTGATGATGCGGACCTTGGTCTCGAGTTGGCTTGCGGTTTCGTAATTGGAATAGCTGTAGTAGGGGTTCGGGACGACACTGATACGTCCGAGGAGGGAATCGATATAATCCTGACGTGCATTGCTGCGCGTGGCAATGTTCTCCAGAACGGCATCCTCGGCACCAATGACGAACTGATAGGCAGGCATCTCGTGGTTCTTCAGCTCGGCGCCGGCGCTGGCCGAAGAGGTACGGTTGGCGGCCATGAAGCTGCCATAGGGGCTGCGGACATCAATGTTGATGGTGACGTCGCACGGGATGTCCATGGGGTTGGTAAAGCTGTAGCGGCTGTTGACGAGAGGCATGTTGACCCAAGCAACAGAAGCATAGAGCAGCGAGACAGAGTCGCGCACGGGTATGGGCACCGATTCGTCGACATGGTGGACGATACCTTGTTTCATGTGGTAGTAACCGCTCTCTTCCTGGTCGTGCTTCATCATACGGTCGATTGAGGAGAGCATCTGCATGCACCAGCGACCAGCATCGTAGGACGGAGTGTAGTAGTAGGAGAGCGTGTTGTAATTGAGGGTCTTCATGTTGTAGAAGGGCTGACGGGTGGCATTCATCACATAGATGTAATGGCGACCACCGAGAGCGTAGTTCTGGGTGCCTTCAACGGTGGAGGCATCGGGGTTCCACATCATGTCAGCGCCGTTGTGCTGAATGTAGCGGGAATCCTCACCGAACATGATGTTGAGACGCTCGCCGGTGACGGTGTTGATGGCATAGCCGGGGAACCAACCCATACCGTTTTCGGAGATGTAGGCGGGGTTGCTCGGATCGTTGACATCGGGGGCGATACCGAGGTCGGCGCAGGTCTTGCCTTCCTTGTTGACCGAAGCATGGCGACGGGCACTGAAGCGACGGGCGTTGCCTTCGGACTGTGTGAAGTCGTCGCACTCCTCGATGACGGCGCTGCGGGTCCACTTGGAAGTATCGGCCGTGAACACAATGCGGACGCTAGGCAGGTTGCCCAGGGCACTGTAATGGATGGCGCGGTTGGTGTTGTTGTCCATCAGCTGACGCTCGAGTTTGTTTCTGGAAATGGACGTCACAGCAGCGATAGTGTCGTCGGGGGCCATATAATAAGTGTAGTTGAAGCCGGGGTGGAAAGGCTGAGTGGAGGTCAGGCCGTAGGGGCTCCAGAAGCCATAGACAACACTCTCGAAGGACTGGTCCTTGTCAAGAGCATAGGTCTTGGCCAAGGAAGAAGTCGAGGAGAGGTCGCCCGTGTCGACCACATGGAAGTAGTCTTCATCGAGATAGGCCTCAGAAACACTATACTTATTATTGTTGTCGGCGAAGGGATAATAGCTGTTGGTAGAGAACTGCGAACCGGAACGGATCCAGTTGTAGAGGAAGTAGGAATCATTGTCGGGAATACCGGAGAGCCACTGAGTGCGCTCGTTGGCAAACGTCATCTCTGACGAAAGGACAGCACCAGCAGAGGCAATGCCACCGCTGAAATAGCTGACGCTGCGGTTGCTCAAGAGCTCAAGGTCGGAAGCGACAGCCTTGGGGTTGACAAGGGTTACAGCCAGACCAAGGTCGAGGAAGATCTGCTCGTTGTAACGGGCAATGGTGAAGTCGGACCACACAGTGTCGCGATAGATCCAACGGCCGTCGATATTGGTGGAGTCGATATGGCCACCGTTGTCGCGGACAAGGCACCAACGAGTCTTGTTACCAACACTGGTTGTGTCGTTGCCGGAATTGGCAAAGAGGATGTTGTAACGGCCCTCGCGAACCTTGAGAGGATCGATGACACGGACATTGATGGGACCATAGTTCTCCTCGTAGACAGGATTGGCGATGATGCAGGCGTTGTCCATGGTGCTACGGTCGGTACCGTTGGCGAGGATACGGGTGTTGAACACGCCGGGAGCCTTGGGAAGCAGACCCTGTTCGGGGTCGCCCATGAGGGTGTCGATGGAAGCCTGGGAAAGGCGAAGGATGGAACCGCCGTTACCATAACCACCCAGACGGATGATATGGGGGGTCATTCCAAATTCAGACTGTGCCTGACGGCCACCAGCCTCGGCAGAGGGGCTGTGAGGAATAACGGTGATAGGCGTAATGCTGCCGCCCTTCTCATTCTTACGACCGGCGAGGTAGGGTTCCTTCTGACCGTCGAGGTAGGCACCATCGGTCTGGGAATACTCTTTGTAGCGGTTGTGAGCGTAGGCGATGGCGACATAGTAGTACTCGCGGTTGTTGACCAGAGAGGTGTTCACGCCCGTGGCAAAGGCATCCTTGGTGATGCGGAAGACATGCTGGATACCCTTATTGGAACCTTCAACCTTGACGGTACCGGAGAGAATACCGGTACGAGTATCGGTGGTGAAGTTGACCAGGGTTCCGATAGGCAGCGCGGGATTGTCATTGACGGTGGTACCCATGAGAGCACCGGTGGACTGGTTGTAATTGTAGATAAGAGAGTCGTAGTAGTTCTCAATATCACACTGGGCGACAAGGGCAGCCTTGGTGGGGTCGTCGATATCGGCAACGGAGCAGTTGGCGTCCTTCAGCTGATAGATCTGATAACCTTCAAAGCGATAGTAGATGTCATACTCATGGATATCGCCGTTCTCGTCGGTGTAGGAGCTGGGGATAGAGGGAGAGGACTCACTGTAGCTCTCGCCATAGTTGTTGGAGTTGGGGTTCTCGTAAGTGAGATAGAGGACAACCTCATTCTCCAACTCTTGAGCAGTGAGCGTGGGGGCATCGGGACCATCAAGAACCTTGAAGCAGTTCTCGAAAAGACGCTGGCAGACATCGTCGACCTGACGAAGCAGCTCGACAGACGACCAGTTGTCGCCGGAAGTGGCCTGGGCAAAAGGAATACCAACGGTAATATAGTTAAGAGCACCGGGTTTCAGTGTGAAAGGACCAGCGGACTGCATGAAGCGGCGGTCGCCAGGGGTGACATCGGAGCCCGAAGTGACTTCCGTCCAGCTGTCATAAGCATAGCCATTGTCCTTGGGATTGGCGCCATCGGTACCCCAGTTCCAAGGATCGCTGTCGCCAGGGAACATAAAGTCGCAATTGAGGCTGGTGGTACCAGTGGTGTAACCATTGCCACCGAACTTCATACGCTGACCGTTCAGCCAGTAGCCACGGAGGTAGTAGTAATAGTCGCTGGCCTTGCGGGGCTCACCGGTATTGGAAATAGCATTCTCATAATAGATGAAACGGCGCATACCGAAACGCTCATCGTCTTTAATGTTGTTGCCAAAGTTGACACCGTTGATGGCGCAGTTGCCTACAGCATCGCCGGGTTTGAAGTACCAACTCATCTTGTCGGCGGCGAAGAAATCGTCGGCATGGTAGGAAATGTCAATCGTGTCATAAACCTGACGGCCATTGGCATCGAGAGAGTCGACATTGGAGTCTTTCTTCTTCAACTTGTACTGGTCGAGAAGCTTGCGGACAGGCTCAGAGGCCGGACGGCCAAGGATATAGGCAATGTCGATTTTGGGATTATCCTTGCCATCAGGATCCATGTAGGGACCCTGGAAGAAGTCGATACCCACTGCAGGGGGGATGCCCGAATAGCTACCCGAACCGGGGCCATCCTGACCATCACCATTGTAGCAGTAGCCAAGACCACGGCGGACATCGCAGCCGATGAAATCGTCATGAGCATAACCCAGATCCGGGTCGACCCACTGGCTGAAGTAGGTCTCTCTCAGCTCATAGGAAGAACGGTTGATGATTTCGTAAGAGTAGAAAGTCATATCGTTGATACGGTCGTTGGTGGTGAAGGCAAAAGCCTGTGCACGAATCTCAAGACCGATGGGCTGACCCTGGGTCTCGGTATGGGTGTTACCCATATCATTGAAGACCCACCAGATGGTCTGGTCGCCCTTAAGCACCTGGTCGGAGAGAATACCGCCAGTAACGATTTTCTTTTCAGTCTCCATGGTAGGAATGGAGACGTTGGCGCGCTCGGGGAAACGCTGCTTGATGGTGCGAGGGCAAAGCTCGTTGTTGAAGTCATAATAAGGATAGTCTCCATTATGAGGGTTGTAGACACCATCGTCGTCAGCATCGTAGAAAGGAGCAAGGTAGCTCGTAAGGTCTTCACCACCGTCGCCCTTGGCAGGCCAGTTGAGGATGACCTCAGTTAGGTCCTCGCCGGGGTCGGACACCATGGTGACAGAGCGGTGACCTTCTTCATCGACCGAATAGTCGAAGTGATCCATGAAAGCAAGAACCTCAGCCTTGGTGATGATGTAATGCTTGTCATAGTAGTTACACACAGGAAGGTCGACAGAAGCCGTACCGTTGATTTTAAGAGGACCGGGCCAGTAGTCGTCACCCTCGGAACCAAAACGGAGGGCAGCAATACGGAGCTGGTCGTTGACGTCGGTACCGCCAATCCAAAGGGCAGCGCAGAACAGCGGGCTGGTGTTGCTGTTCTTAGGCAGATGGTACTGAGCAACACTACCGTCATACCACATGTTGCCGTAGCCATTGATAAGAGCACGCACATTGTTGATGTTCAGCTCGGCCGTACTTTGGGCACGTTTACATGCAGCAGCTTTGGATTGGACAGCAGCGTTTCTCGCGTTGGCTTTCTTGCACTCAATGCACTCGCGGGCAGACACTGTCGACGCGCATGCCATCAGTAGCAAAGAGACCAATACTAATTTGCTATATATACTTTTCATCTTTATAATATTTTATCTCGTTAGGATTAGAAGTTATAAGAAAGAGAGACGCGAATGGTACGGGGACTGGAGTAATTCCAGGTTCCGTTACGAAGGACAATAGCGTAGATGTCACGATAGGCCTGAGGATCGAGGTAAGCATTGATACTCTGCTGCATCTCGGGGTCGGTCAAGTAACCATCGTCTTCGGGGTTACCGGTAACACTGAAGACGCCGAGAACGTTGCGGATGTCAAAGAGGTTGTTGATAGTGATGTCTGCCTTGATATAGGTAGTGCGCTTGCCAACCTGAATGGGCCACATTTTGTCGACAACGATGTTGAAGTAGAAGCCCCAGGGGAGACGTGCGCCATTGTAGCTACCCACAATGGTGGACTGCGAGTTGGACAAAGCCTTGGTGTAAGGACGGCCCGACTGGGCAACGGCCATGAAGTTGACACCAAAGTTCTCAAGAAGCTTGATATCCTTCTTACGAGGCTGACCGGTTTCTTTATCAGTCACAACACGGCTGATAACAGGACCATTGTACTGAGCTCCGCTGCCATAGCGGAAGTCGACATTAGCCTTGAACTCATGACGGCGGTCGTCGGAAATGGGGTTGAGCATCTTCAAAGTGGTGTAACCTTCCTTGATGAGCTCAGTCATCGTACCGGTGCTCAAACCAGTACCTTCAGCATACTGAAGCGTGTAGTTGGCATTGATTCGGATGTTCTTCGTCTGGCGAAGGTCATAAGCCAACGTGACACCCTTGATGGTACGGAAGTCCTTATTGTCGTAGCTGTAGTAGTTGGGGTTGGGGTCAGCACCAGCATACTGAACCAGCTGAATCAGGTCGCGGGTCTCTTTGTAATATGCAGAGGCGCTGATGGCGGAGTTATCATTGAGGGCCTGCTGGAAACCAAGCTCATAGTTGGTGATGCGCTCAGGCTTCAGGTTGGGGTTGTTGGTGCTGGAGATCTGCGACATGAAGAGGTAGTCGACATAGCTGGCAGACCAACCGCCAGAAGGACGACGGGCGATAATGTCGTAACTGGCCTTGAACTGCGATTTCTCACCAATGGGGAAAGAGAATGCGATACGAGGCATAGCAACAATCTGGGGAGTGTAACGTTCAAAGGCCTCGGTACCAATGGTACGGTTTGCAATGGCAGAAAGACCACGGCTGGTATAATAAGGAGTAGGCTTACCAGAATTACCATTGATGGCACTGGTGTTGATCTGCTCCACACCGTCAGCATTGTACCACTTGCCGCTCTGGTCACGATAACCTTTAATGACAGGCTTGCTGGCACCTTCGGCAGAAGAAACCTGGTCGACATAGGGCACCCAATCGTCACCAGCATTGTTGAGATACTGGCCACCACCGCCAATCAGGCTGGGATCGCGGCGAAGGTCTGCGACAGTGTAAGATTCATAAAGCAGATAGGGGTCTTTCAAGACATACTGGTTGCCGTTGAAGTAGTCGACACGGACACCGACGTTGAAGATAAGATCCTGGAAATAGAACTTATCCTGGATGTAACCGGCAGCATAGATGGGCGAGAAGGCGGGCAGGTAGCGATACTTGCCATCGGAGGGGTTGAAGAAGTTCTCAAGGCTCCAATTGGATCCGCTGTATTTCTCACCGGTATGATCGTAACCATAGTAGGAAACAATCGAGTTACCGCTATTGAAGAGCTCATCCGAGGAGAACATGTCAAGACCACCAGCCTTGGCAAAGTCCTCAGGCATGTAACGGTCTATATCGATCCATGTGTACTCATCGATAGGAGTGCCATTGGTCTGCGTGAAACCGTTGGTGATAAGGTAATCACGGAAAGCGCGGTCGAAATGGGTCTGCTGCTCGGAATCAAGCAGGCGGTTATAACGGACATACAACTGCGAACCACGAGTCTCGTAAATGGGATTGTCGAGGTCAAGCTGCTGGATGTGGGTATTGGCATTGTTGCGCATGAGAGTCCACAGGCTGTAAGCACCCAATCCATAATAAGAATTCCACATCTGGTCATACTGGAAACCAATCTCGATTTCATGGCCATAGATATCGGCAGAAGCCTTGGCGGAAAGGTAGAGATAGTCATCCTGGCTAAGAGCATAGCTGCTGGACTGAATACCAACATTGTTCAACAGACCATAGATATTGGAGGGGGAGTCACCATTGTAGAGTCCTTTATACTGACGGATGTAGTCCATGGCGAAAAGGTTCTGGCGCACATCCTCAAACTCGGAACTGGTGAAGAGCTGTTCATTGTAGTTGGCGAGAATGGGGTTGTAAATACCACTACCCGGGACATAGGTCACGTTGTCACGCCATGCGTTCTGAACCTTGGCCCAACGCTGAGTGCCATAATAATCAATCAGCTTGTCTTCCCAGCTGGGAGTCTGCTCGGTGATGAATTTGCCGATGTAACCATATTTAAAGACATCGTCAATACTGGAGCCATGACTTTCGTTATAAGATTTTGAAGTATAACGGTTGACCATGGCAGTGATATTGTACATCACATTCTTGATGGGGGAGGTAGCCTGAGCTTCTTCCTCGTTGGTCACCTGAGCATCTTTGAAACGCTGGGTAAAATCAACGGTCAACACCATGTTCTTGCTCTCTCCAACGCCATTGCCAACGAGAGGCATGGTCAAAGGAGAAATACCGCCTCCGGGAGAATGTACAGCGCTAAACTCACCCGTGACCACGAGGCTGGTATACTCGGAGAAGCGGAAATCGAGAGCACCCTCGAGTCCAATGCTATAGTACTGCAAATCGGGCACACGACTCGACGAGATAAAATCGTCAGAGGTGAGACGAGTTATGGTATGGAACGAATTCCGACGGAGAATGGTCTCGGCAGTATAGTTGGTTCCTCCGGTCAGAGGGTCGTACGTCAGAGGATTCTGTTCGATATAGTTGACAATGTCGTCATCAACAATCTGGTATTCGTAACCGCGGGCACGATAGTATGGCCAGTTACGATAGTTTGCCTGACCCGTGAAGCGGAAACCGACAAGCGTGCGGTCACCGGTAACACTGCCGTTTTCGTCCTTAATAGGAACCTTGTAAACAGGACCGGTAAGATAGACAACCAGAGTGTTAAGAAGACGATAGTCAAGATAACCTTCCCAACGGACCAAACCCTGGAAAGTGCTGGTCGGCGGTTTGAGGGTGATAATCTGTGTACCACCAATAGCCTCACCGATACTGGCAGGCGTACCACCAAGGATAACCTGAATTTCAGCGATAGCATCTTTAGGAACATTGACACCCGTACGCTTACGGACGCCACCCTGCATGGTTACCATGCCGCCCTCACCACGGGCAGTACTGGTACCACCATCGCTATAACCCATACCACCAACGGCGGCAACGATAGCATCGACAGAGTTACCCGGCATGTGCTGGATGTCCTCGGCAGACATACGCTGGCCAGACTCTGGCGTACCTACCTCAATGATAGGCACCTTGTCCGCTTCGATAACAATTTCATCAAGGTTCGTCGCACCAGAGCTAAGCTGGATATCGACAACAGTAAAGCCCGAAGCCTTCACTTGGATACCGGTGCGTTGATAGCGGTTGTAGCCCACCGAACTTACTTCGATGTCATACGTACCGACGGCCAATCCTTTGATGGTGAAAACACCATCGAAATCGGTCGTACCGCCTTGCACTTGTTTGCCGTCCTGCTTGACCACGACATTGACAAAAGGCAGAGCCTCATTTGTCTTTTTGTCAGTAATGGTTCCCTTCATAGTGCCTTGAGCAAAGGCAGCCATTTCAGCCATCAGCAAGAGTCCGAATGTCAATAGTACTTTTCTAAACATTCTCATTGCATTTACATGTTAAGAGTTATTGATTTTGTTGATTTATTTCGTGTATATATCCATTGTTCAATATTACCTGAGCAATAACAGCCTGTCGAAGGTCAAACTGAGGACGCAGGGGTTCCTCTTCCACAGCGGCAACCACAGGACGCGGTTTAACGGTCGGAGTGCTCTTCTGTACAGGAACCTGAGTCTTTTCTGCTTCGTAAGTAAAAAACTCATGTTCCTCCTTTTTCTCTTCGTATTCTTCATAGAACATACCATCCTGATCATCCTCAAGAGAGGGAGCCTCTTCTGCAGCCGAAGCAGCAGTCATTGCCTTTTTGAGTCTCTTCGCATAAAGCGAATACCCAACAAGCAGGAGGATGATCAGTATGGTCGAAACACTCATTATTACTTACTATATAATATTGAACTCAATATTATTACTTCTCAGCCAAAGCTTTGGTCTTTTCTTTGCCGGAGATTTCATAAACGACAGCACTTGCGATGCAGAGCGACGAGAAGACGCCCACGAGGACACCGACAAGGAGAGCGAAAATGAATCCACGGATAACCTCGCCACCGAAGATGAACATCATCAGCAGGGTGACAAAAGTGGTACCAGAGGTATTGACGGTACGAGCCAACGTGGAGTTAATGGCATCGTTCATATGGGTCATAAGGTCACGCTTCGGATAAAGCTTACGATACTCACGCACGCGGTCAAAAATAACCACAGTGGCATTGATAGAATATCCGATGACCGTCAGGACTGCCGAGATGAAGTACTGGTCGAGCTCCAGGTTAAAGGGGAGAAGACCGCCGAGTATCGAGAAGATACCGATAACCAGGATGGTATCGTGCGCCAAGGCAGTAACCGATCCAACGCCGAAACGCCAGCTGCGGAAACGGAGACCGATGTACACGAACATGACAAGCAGACCGCCCAACACAGCCCAGATAGAATGCACAAGATTGTCGTGAGCGACACCGGCACCGAACTGGTCAGACTGGATGATACCGAACGGATTTGTTTCCGTAGAGGCGAACTCATCAACAGTGATAGGAGTCTTGAAGAACTTCTGGCAACCAGCAAAGAGTTTGTCTACAATCTCGCTCTTCACCTCATCACCGTCCTCATCAATCTTATAGCCCGTAGTAACCTTCACCTGATTGCTGGGGCCATAGGACTTCACCTCGGGAGCGTCATTATCAAACTGTTCAGCCAACATCGAACGAACCTCATTTTCATTGACGGGCTGGTCAAAACGGACAACATAAGAACGTCCGCCGGAGAAATCAATACCCCTGTCAAGACCCTTGGTGAAGACAAAGGCGAGGCAGACCGCAATGGCGATACCGCCAATAGCGTAGAACACTTTGCGCTTGCCAAGGAAGTCGATATGCACATCGCGCAGGAAATTCTCCGAGAAAGAGAACGAGAAATTCATCGAGCGCTTATGGTTCAGGCGGGAATCAATAATCAAACGGGTAATGAAGATGGAGGTGAACAAGGAAGTCACAATACCGATGCAGAGAGTAACGGCAAAGCCCTGGACAGCGCCGGAGCCGAACATGATCAGCACGATACCCAGCAAGAAGGTAGTCACCTGGCCATCAATGATAGCAGAGTAAGCATTCTTGAAACCGTTCTCGACGGCAGTGGAAAGACTGGCACCTGCGCGCAACTCTTCCTTCACACGCTCATAGATGATAACGTTGCCGTCAACAGCCATAGCCATTGTCAGCACAATACCGGCGATGCCCGGAAGGGTAAGGACAGAACCAATCGAAGCGAGAACACCAATAAGAAGGAATACATTAATAATAAGAGCAATCACAGACACCCAACCGGCACGGTTGTAGAAGATGACCATGTAGATGAGCACAATGATGAAAGCCAGAATGAACGACCAAAGACCATTGCGGATGGATTCCTGACCGAGCGAAGGACCAACCACAGCCTCGGAAACGATATTGGCGGGGGCAGGGAGCTTACCGCTCTTCAGGATATTGGCAAGGTCTTTAGCCTCTTCCAGCGAGAAGTCGCCGGTGATGGAAGAACGGCCACCAGCAATCTCGCCATTCACGGTGGGGGCGGAATAGACCAGGTCGTCCAGCACGATGGCGATGCATTTTCCGACATTTTCGCCAGTGATGCGCTTCCAGTCGCGCGCGCCCGCGCTATTCATTGTCATAGAAACTTCACTCTTACCATTGGTCGAGAAATCCTGGCGGGCATCGGAGATGCAGCTACCATCCAGTAGAGGAGCGCCGTCGCGTGTGGTAATCTTGATAGCATAGAGCACGAACATATCACCACCCATGTTGTTGAAGTGTTCGTCGGCCTTATTGGACCACAGGAATTTCACCGAACGGCTATCAAACACCTTGCGTGCAGCAGCCTGAGCCAACATGGCATCAATGGCGGCACGGTCTTTGTCATGAGCAAGTCCGACGATGGGACCGGGGACAATCTGGCCGTTAGGACCGACATAGGGCATCAAAAGGGCAAACAACGGATGTGTCTTGGCCAGGTCTTGATTGTCACCACCCTGAGCAGAAGTATTGTCGACAGCCAGCTGGTCAACCAGCGAACTGCTGTCGGCGGTCTCACTCACTGCGGTATCGCTTTCCACAGCCTTTTCGCCACCCTGGACGGAAGCCAAATATTTGTCGGCAGCTTCAAGGAAGCGGTAAGCCTCGGCATTGTCGTAGGTCTGCCAGAATTCGAGCTGGGCAGTACCTTTGAGGAGTTTGCGCACACGCTCCGGATCCTTGACACCGGGAAGCTCAACCAGGATACGCTCCGAAGCACTCAACTTCTGAATCGTAGGCTGGGCGACACCGAACTTGTCGATACGCTTGCTGATGATTTGATAAGTACGGTCGTAAGCGTCGGAAGCCTCAGCGCGGACAGCAGCAATCACGTCGTCGTTGTTGTCACCCATCTTGATTTTGTCGCGAAGGTCGCCGCTGCTGAAAATGGAAGCGAGCGAGACATTGGGGTCAAGAGCGACAATCTCCTCGTAGAAGAGAGAAACAAAATCGCGGTTGGTGGTCACTTTCTGTTTGGCAAGAGCGTTGTCGACAGCTTTTACGAAAGTGGGGTCCTCAGCGTTTGTAGTGGCCAGGGCACGAACGACATCGACCGTCGAAACCTCCAGCATCACATTCATACCGCCCTTCAGGTCAAGACCGAGATTGATTTCGCGACCTTGGCACTCACGGTAGGTGTAGCCGAGATAAACCTTCTCAGTGGCCATGGAGTCCAGGTAGTGAGCTTGACGGGCATTCATCAGGGAGTCCGTGAGGAACTGGGTGTCGAACTGATTTTTGCTTCTGTCAGCAATCAGCTTTTGCACCGGCTCACTGTTAACGTAGTTCTTGGCGTCAGTTTTGGCTTTGCTCTGAACAACGTTTGTCACAATTGTAAACGACAATTGGAACAAACATACTGCAGCAAAAGCCCAAGCTAAAAATTTGATAAGTCCTTTATTCTGCATACTTTATCTATAAATTTATGTTTTTTATTATATTCACTTTGAATGTGCAAAAATAAGAAAAATATTTGACATGGCAATGGAAATCCAAAAAAAACATGTATCTTTGCACAAAAATTGTAGAATAACAGCAAGATATGAACGAAAAAAAATCTCTCACACTGAAAGATTGGGCCGACGAGGACAAACCACGCGAAAAGATGCTCGCCAAGGGCAAAAAAGAGCTGACCAATGCAGAGTTGATAGCCATCCTGCTGAGAAGCGGACTTCGGGGCAAGAGCGTCGTGGAGGTTTCCAAAGAAGTGCTCTCATTCTCAGGCAACAAGCTCACCACCATGTCCCAGATGGAATTCAAGCAGCTGAGCGCCATCAAGGGTGTCGGACCGGCCAAGGCCACGACCCTCATGGCCGCCCTCGAGCTGGGCTGGCGCATGCATGGCGAGATAGGCAACGACAAAGAGGTGATTATCAACGACAGCCGGGACCTTTTCTCCTACATGGCCCCTCTGATTGCCGACCTCGACCACGAGGAGTTCTGGGCCGTGTATCTCAGCAACCGGGGCAAAGTTCTGGGCCGGCAACGGATATCGATGGGTGGCATCACGGGGACCCCCGTCGACCTGCGCGTGCTTTTCCGCGGCGCCGTCGAAAACAAGGCCGTAGCACTGATGGTCGCACACAACCACCCCTCCGGCTCACTCACCGCCAGCCTCGATGACAAAAAACTGACAAACAGAATACTTGAGGCAGGTAAACTCCTCGACATCAAGCTCCGAGAGCACCTGATCATAGCCATCGGTCCCCATGGGAAGACCGACTATTTCAGTTTCCACGACAACGGCTACCTATAACGCCACCGTCACACTCACAGACTCCATCTGGCCTCCCAGCGGCGGATTGAGCTTACTCACCTTCACTCTCACCGACGTCACCGCCGGAAACGAGGACCTTACCCCCTCCCCTATCCTGCGGGCCACATGCTCCAGCAAATTGGAGGGGATTTCCATCTCGCGTTTCACCACCTGGTACACATCCAGATAGCTTACCGTATCTTCAATGTTGTCAGACACTTCCGCCTTCGTTGTATCGGTCTCGAACACAAGGTCCACACGGAAGTGCGTCCCGATGGCGCGTTCCTGTTCAAAACAACCATGATGCGCATAGAAGCGCATTTCATTTATCTCGATGGTAGCCAAAATGTTATAGTCTTAGATGATATTGTCAAACTGATGCAGGAAACGCAGGTCGTTCTCGAAGTAGAGACGCAGGTCGCGGATCTGGTATTTCAGCATCGCCATGCGCTCCACACCCATGCCGAGAGCGAAACCGCTGTACTCTTTGCTGTCGATGCCGCAAGCCTCCAGCACGTTGGGGTCCACCATGCCGCAGCCAAGAATCTCCAGCCAGCCGGTACCCTTGCAGATATTGCAGCCCTTGCCACCGCAGATATTACACGAAATATCCATCTCGGCGCTGGGTTCGGTAAACGGGAAATAGCTGGGTCTGAGGCGTATCTGCGTCTGTTCGCCGAACATCTCCTTGGCGAAGTAGAGCAGCGTCTGCTTCAGGTCGGTGAAGGTGACATGTTTGTCGACATAGAGGGCCTCCACCTGGTGGAAGATGCAGTGTGCGCGGGCGCTGATGGCCTCGTTGCGGAACACGCGGCCGGGGGCGATGATGCGGATGGGGGGCTTATGGGTCTCCATCACACGCACCTGCACCGACGAGGTGTGCGTTCTCAACGCCACCTCCTGCTTGCCCTCCTCTTTCTCAACGAAGAAGGTGTCCTGCATGTCGCGGGCGGGGTGGTCGGGAGGGAAGTTCAGGGCCGAGAACAGGTGCCAGTCGTCCTCGATCTCCACCGACTCCTCGACGGTGAAACCAATACGTGCAAATATCTCGGCTATCTCGTTCATTGTCACCGACAACACATGCCGGCTGCCGCGTCCGGCGAAGTCGGCGGGCAGCGTCAAATCGTTGTGCTCCTCGGCGTCCATCTTCTCCTCGACGAAGTTCTTGAACTCCTCGACACGTGCCAAGGCGGCGTTTTTCAGCTCGTTGAGGGCGATGCCCATCTCTTTCTTCTGGTCGTTGGGGAGCGCCTTGAACTGCTCGAACAACTCGTTCATCACACCCTTGCGGCCCAGGAACTTGACGCGGAACTGTTCCACCTCGGCAGCCTTGTCCTGGAACTCCTCGATATGGGTAGAACGGATTTCTTCAATGTACTTTGCAATAAGATCTTTCAACATATTTAAATAGCTATTTAATCACTCTCATACTTTTAATTACGACATCCTGGAGAGGACGGTCGTAGCGGTCGCGTGCCACAGCGGCAATCTTGTCCACAACATCCATACCCTCAATCACTTCGCCGTAGACGGTATAGTCGCCGTCCAAGTGCGGCGTGCCGCCGACGGTAGTGTACACTTTACGCTGCTCGTCGGAGAACTTCTTGCCCATCTGGTTTTCCATGCGGTCCAGATCCTCGTTGGTCCACACACGCCCCTGGACAATATAGAACTGCGATGCCGACGACTCCTTGCGCGGATTCACCATGTCGCCTTCGCGGGCGGCGCAGAGCGCACCGCGCTTGTGGAACAGGTGGGGCCGGAACTCGGCAGGGATATTGTACCCCAACGTGCCGTCACCCAGCATTTTGCCCGGCTCGGCATTGCGCGAATTGGGATCGCCGCCCTGAATCATGAACTTATCGATGACGCGATGGAAAAGAAGACCGTCGTAGGTGCCGTTGAGGACCAATTTTATGAAATTGTCGCGGTGCAACTGAGTCTCATCATACAGCAAAAGCACTATCTTGCCATAGTTGGTGGTCATCACAACCCGCATACCCCCACTCTTATCTACGCCCTGATTCATAACACTTTGCGCGCTGGCAAAAAGCGACGCAAATAAAAAAATTGTCCAAAAAGATAACTTTTTCATCTGTCAATAGAATAAATTTACTAATTTTGCAATGCAAAAATAAGAATAAAAATAGAAACAACAAGCAAAAAATCATAGTTTTATGAAGAAAAAAAATCTCATCTTTTCCGTCGCGCTGTTTTTCAGCATTTTACCCATGGCACTTTTCACCTCCTGCGACAAGGACACCAACTGCTATTTGGACGTTCAAGTCGTCAAGGAAGGCGTAATAAATCCGAATTCTGGCGAAATGATGCCGGGTGAGAAAGTCAGCGGAGCCATCGTTGAAGTATACCAAGACGGCGGCACCGTCTACTCCAAGGGCGTCACCGGCGGCGACGGCGTATACTCCACCTATTTCTCGGCCCCGGCCATTGTGAAAATCAAGGCCACGCTCCAGCTCTACAACGACGCCGGCGCGGCTGCCGGACAACTCCGCGGCGAGACCTCGGTGAGACTGGTCGAAGGCGAAACCACCCCCGCCAAAATCACCCTCAGCAACCAGATCTACTATTAACCCTAACATCCATAGACCATGGTATTTAAACCTACGGAAAAGGACCTCGCTCAGCTCGGCGGAATGGGGCTCAGCCCCGAGGCCGTACAGCAACAGATAGACAATTTCAGGAAAGGCTTCCCCAAGAGCCACCTGGACGCCGCCGCCACACCCGGCAACGGAGGCATCATCTGCCTTGGCGACAAGGAGATAGCCCGCTACGAGAAGCAATACCGCACCCTCGGACGAGGCAAGAAACTGCTGAAATTCGTGCCCGCCTCCGGCGCGGCAACGCGCATGTTCAAAGACCTTTACAGCTTCACGGCCACCTACTTCGGCGTGGCAGGCAACTTTGCTAAAGAGTTTCCCGAGGTGAAGACCTTCCTGGAGAACATCCACACCTTCGCCTTCTTCAACGACCTGAAAGCATGCATGGAAGCCGCCGACCTGGACATCGAGGAATACCTCCAAAGGGGCGACTACAGCACCGTCATCAATTTCCTGCTCAAGGAGCAGTACCTCGGCTACGGCAGCCTGCCCAAAGCCCTGCTCAAATTCCACCGCTACGGCGCCGTGCAACGCACTCCCCTTGAAGAACATATCGTGGAGGGAGCCCTCTACGCCAAAGGCGACGACGGCACCGTCAACCTCCACTTCACCCTCTCGCCCGAACACCGCTCCGCCTTCCGCCGCAAGATTGCCGAAGTGAAGCACTACTACGAAAGCACCTTCGGCATCAAACTGCACATAACATTCTCGGAACAAAAACATTACACCGACATCATTGCCGTCGACGAGCAGAACCAGCCCGTCCGCGACGAGGAGGGCAACCTCGTCTTCCGTCCCGGCGGCCACGGCGCCCTCATCGAGAACCTCAACGAGCAGCGGGCCGACCTCATCTTCGTGAAGAACATCGACAACGTGGTGCCCGACTGGATGAAGCACACCACGGTGATATACAAGCAGGTACTCGCCGGCATGCTCCTGGAGCTGCGCGAGAAAAGCTACGACATGCTCCGCACCCTCGACGCAAAACCCGACGACAAGACCCTGGCCAAGCTCATCCGCACCACCGAAAAGGACTTTAACATCATGGTACCAGAGGGTTGCGATGCCCAGACGCTGCACAACCTGCTCAACCGCCCCATGCGCATCTGCGGCATGGTGAAAAACCTGGGCGAGCCCGGTGGCGGACCGTTCTACACCATTGATTCCATGGGCCATAGAAGCCTTCAGATAGTCGAGTCAGCCCAGGTAAACCACAACGACCCGCAACAGGAAGCCATCTTCCAGGCGTCGACCCATTTCAACCCCGTCGACCTGGTCTGCAGCACCAAAAACTACCGCGGGCGCTATTTCGACCTCCGCCAGTACGTCGACCCGCAGACGGGATTCATCAGCAAGAAAACCAAAGGCGCCATGACCGTCAAGTCGCAGGAACTCCCCGGCCTGTGGAATGGTGCCATGGCCAACTGGATCACCCTCTTTGTCGAAGTCCCCGTGGCCACATTCAACCCCGTCAAGACCGTCAACGACCTTCTGCGCAAGGAGCACCTTGAAGGGTGACCGATTCGCCCCTGATTCGTCCCCAATTCGCCCCTTCACATATAGTTCTTATATAGTTCTCATATAGTTCTTATATACTGTATATAGAAACTATATGAGAACTATATGTGAACTATATAAGAACGATATAAGAACGGCCGAAGAAGGGGCGAACAAGGGGCGAACAAGGGGCGAAGAGGGGGCGGAGAGCATCCTCGTTCCGAGTGCCGCTGGCCTCAGCATTGTTGTCGAAGGCGCCAGACATCAGGATACCCACAAAAGACAAAACAACGGGAAGGGTCCCTGCCCACAAGACCGGGGGCCCTTTCTGCCGTTTTTCAAAGTTTCATGTCGGTATGCACAATAAATGAAAGAAAACGGCGTTAATGGTGACATAATAGAAAAACAACAAGAAAAAAAATGAGCAAGAAAAACCTTACTATCGTCGGCATCGTTGCCGTCGTGGCCATTGCCTTCATCTGGGGCATCGGAGTGAACAACAAACTCGTCACCGAGGAAGAGAACGTCAGCAAGGCCTGGAGCCAGGTGGAGAACGTCTACAAACGCCGCATGGACCTCATCCCGCAGCTGGTGAACACCGTGCAGGGCGCCGCCAACTACGAGAAGAGCGTGCTGACCGAGGTCACCAACGCCCGCGCCGGCGTGCAGGAAGCCACCGTCGACCCCTCGACCCTGAGCGAGGAGCAGATCAAGGCCTACCAGCAGGCCCAGGACAAGCTCTCAAAAGCCGTGGCCAACACCATCAAGGTCACCGTGGAGCGCTATCCCGAACTGACCGCCACCCAAGGCTTCCGCGACCTGCAGACCCAGCTTGAGGGCACCGAGAACCGCATCGCCGTGGAGCGTGGCAAGTTCAACGAGGCCGTCCAGGCCTACAACACCAAGCTGCGCCGCTTCCCGACGAGCCTCATCGCCAGCATGCTCGGCTTCGAGAAGAAGGGCTACTTCACTGCCCCCGAGGAGGCCGCAGAACCCGTGAATGTGGAATTCAACTTCTAAGTAGTCAAGCAGAATGCTACGGTTTGCAAAAAGGATTGTCGCGCTGCTGTTTGCAACGCTGTCGGTGTGCGTATCGGCACAGACCGGCTGGCTGCCCGAGAAGACCCACCGGCTGGTGAACGACTACTCGCACATCCTCAGCGACGACCAACGCGAACAACTGGAGCGTCACCTGGTGGCCTTCAACGACTCCACGTCGAACCAGATACTCGTCGTCATCACCCCCACCCTTGGCGGAGACCACGAGAACGCTGTGGCCCAGCGCATCGGCCAGACCTGGGGCGTGGGCCAGAAAGCCTTCGACAACGGCCTGGTCATCCTCATCAAAAGCAAGACCGAGGAAGAGAACTGGGGCGCTGTGGCCATCGCCACAGGCTACGGCCTCGAAGGCGCGCTGCCCGACGTGGCCTGCAAGCACATCATCGACGACGAGATGATTCCCGCCCTCAGCAAAGGCGACTACTACGGCGCCATCGTGGAGGCCCTCGAGGTCATCGAGCCCATCGTGCGAGGCGAATACAGCTACGCCGAATACCGCGCCGCCGGCAAACGGCGCTCGGCCATCGGCGCACTCATCCTCTTCGGCATCATCGGCATCGGCATCTTCCTCCTGCTGCGCTACGCCAAGAAACACCCCGACGAGTTCAACAACCGCGGCGGTGGCTCCGGCGGCAGCAACGGAGGCATTTTCTTCGGAGGCTTCCCCATAGGCTTCGGAGGAGGCCGTGGCGGTGGATTCGGAGGCGGATTCGGAGGCGGTGGATTCGGTGGATTCGGCGGCGGAGGTTTCGGCGGCGGAGGAGCATCCGGACGCTTCTGAAGAAAAAAAATTTGGCCAGTTTAAAAATTGTTAGTATCTTTGCAGCACGTTTGTTTTGAGGATTATCCCGATTACAAACTGACAATCAAGTATATAAACAATAAAAAACTATACACCATGGGTATCAATGCTAACAAAAAAGTGAAGAGAAGAAAAGTCCGCATCAACGGCAACAAGAACTCCACCAACAACTGGGGTATCACCGCCGCTGGCTGGAATGCTGTGCACAAAGCCATCATCAACGCCGAGGACTAAAACTCGATTAAGAGTTAAGAATTAAGAGTTAAGAGTCTTGGGGTGAACCCGACTCTTAACTCTTGATTTTTTATACGCCACAGGACTCTCAACTCATAACTCTTAACTGCCATGAAACAGACAACCCTTTGCTATATCGACGACGGCGAGCGCTACCTGATGCTGCACCGCGTGAAGAAAAAGAACGACGCCAGCCACGGCAAATGGATCGGCGTGGGCGGCAAATGCGAGGCCGACGAGGCCCCCGACGAGTGCATGCTGCGCGAAGTGAAGGAGGAAACGGGACTCACCGTCACACGCTGGCGCTACCGCGGCATCGTCACCTTCATCTCCGACACCTGGGACAACGAATACATGCACCTCTTCATCGCCACCGAATGGCAGGGCGAGCCCGACATGGGCATCGACGACGAGGGCGAACTGGCATGGATACGCAAAGCCGACCTCCCCATAGCCGACGGCGTCGGCAACCAAACGATAAACCTCTGGGAGGGCGACAAGATATTCCTCCGACTGCTGCTCGACGAGCAGCAGCCCTTCTTCAGCATGAAGCTGGTCTACGTACAGGACGAGCTGGTCAACGCTCAAATGCTGTCACATTAAACCGCCCCCAGACGGGGTGCTGGCGGTAGGCGTCGACGGAGGCTTCGGGCACATGGAGCACCACACCGTCGGGCATGCCGTCGAAGGAGGTCACCACCACCTGTGGCGGCACGGTAGCACGTACTGTTACCTCCTCGAGCTCATAGCAGTCGGCAAAGGCATAGGTGCCCACAAAGTTGACAGCAGGACCCAGCACGATGCGGCGTAACCGTTCGTTGTAGGCGAAGGAATAGGTGCCGACAATCTCCAACGAGTCGGGGAGCACTATCTCGCGCAGGTCGCATTCGTAGAAGGCAGCGTGCTTGATGACACGCAGCGTCGAGGGCCAACGTACATTGGAGAGGTTGCTGTCCATAGCGAAAGCATCGCGGCCGATGGTGACGACGCCGTCGGCGAAGTATACCGACTCCAGCACGCGGATGTTGTTGAACGTCCACGAAGGTGCCACCGTGACGCCGGGGCCGATCTCGACCTTTCGCATGGAGAGGCAGCGATAGAAGCATTGCTTAGCCTCCTTTGAGACACTGCAACTGTCGGCCAGCCAACGTACGGCGGGTATGCCGCTACAGTCGGTGAAGGCGTCGCCGCCAATCTCACGCAGCGAGCTCGGTATGACGAGGGTATCTTTCATGGCGGGACATCCAGCCAAGGCTCCGACGCCTATGCGCTGCAGGCCCTCCGGAAGGGTCACGCCGGTGATGAAGTACTGGTTGTGGAAGGTGTGGGGACCTATCTCGACAAGGGCGTAGTCCATGCCCAGGTGGCGCACCGTGGGCGGTATGTCGAGATGTCCGTGCAGCAACTCGAGGTCGGCCGGCCACTCCTGATCATCGGTGCCAGCGTATACCAAAGCCACCTGTCGATGCGGCACATGCTGCAGCACACGGTAGTAGACCGTCTGGCCAGAGGGCAGGACGAAGCTATGGACGATGGGGAGCGGGAAGAGCACGGGCCAAACCGCCGCCACCAGCAGCACGACCACCATCAGCGAGAGCCACCACCGCGGATGCATCAGGCGGCGCAACTGGCCGACCGACTGAGGCCTCCGTGCTGGGTCTTCCCTCATGGCACAACGCGCCGCATGGCGGTAGCGACGGCCTAAGAGGGTCTGCAGTATACGACCTAAGGCATAGATGTCGGCCCGATGGTCGGCATAGCGTCCTCCGCGCTGCTCGGGCGAAGCAAAGCGGTTGCTGCCGGCAGCCTGTTTGAAGGTGGCGTACTGCGGACCGTCGCTGAGGCCGAAGTCGATAAGCTTCAGGCGGCCGTCGGAGGTGACGAGGATATTCGAAGGCTTGAGGTCATGATGGTAGATGCCGTGGCGGTGGAGGTAGTCGACGGCGCCGAGCAACTGGTCAAACATGCGGCAGCGTTCGGCATGGGGCTTGCCACGCATCCACCGGTCGAGGGTCTCGCCCTCGACCCATTCCATCACTATGCAGCGGCCCGCTACGGCGTCGTCTTCGAAACTCTCGACACGTACCACCAACGGGTGGTCGAGGCTCACGCCCACGGAATACTCCTTATAGAGCCACTCCTCGTAAAGGGCATTGCCGCGCAGCTCCTCGCGCAAACCTTTGAGCACATACCATCGACCATAGCGGCGGGCACGGTAGAGCACATGCGAGGTGCCACGGACCATCTCCTCGTAGGACGAGAAAAAAGGCTCGGTGATGCCGCTGCCGCCAGAGACGAGACCCGACGGGCCATCGACGAGTGACGAGGGGTGATTGGCAGAATTGGCAGTATTTGAGTTGATATTCATTGCGCTACACTTCGGACAAGGGTATTGTGAGGTCACTTATTGAGGATGCAAAGATACGAAAAAAAGCAAGAGCAAGGAAAAAAAACAATGCGGACCAAAACGGATATTGTGCGATTGAAGAAAAAAGTGTAATTTTGCAGCCGAAAATATGGACAACAACGACACCCATCTGGAGACCCTGCGCCGCCTTGTCTGCGAGGCGGCGGGTTGCGAGGCGCGCACGCCTGGCGACTTCTACACCCTGACGGCATTTGTAGAAGGGCGCACGCGCGAGCCGATTGGGCTCACTACGGTGAAGCGCTTTTGGCAGTATGGCGGCATGAGCTCTGTCCCGCGCCGGGGGACGCTGAACCTGCTGGCGCGTTCGATAGGCTACCGCAACTACGACGACTTCTGCGAGCACCACGGCGACAACTCGCCCTCGAGCGACCCTATCCTCGGACAGGGCATCAAAGTGGCCGACCTGCTGCCGGGCGAGTACCTGCAGCTGCGCTGGAACCCCGGGCGCGAGGTGGTGGTGGAATATCTGGGCAACAGCACCTTCAGGGTCGTTATGAGTGAGGGCAGCAAGCTGAGGGCCGACGACACCTTCCAGGCGGCATTCTTCGCCCTGGGGCACCCTGCGATGCTGGCCAACGTGATCCATGGAGATTCCAGCTGGCCGCTGTACGAGATAGGACAACTCGGCGGCCTCACCCTTGTGCGGCGGCTGCCCTCGCAAGGTGAGTGATTATCACGCACAAAAAGACATCGGCAGGCATAAAAAACGTGTAAACAGCACCCTTTTGACACATTATCACAGGGCTTCCCGACAGGAAGCCCTGTTTTTGTTGTGTTGAGATATAACATATTACAAAACGGACCAAAACGGATTTGGATTACTGCACTATACTTCCGAACTTTGCATTGCAATTTATAAAGGGAGGAAAACCAAATGAGCAACAAGATATTATTCCGTCCGCCATGGACCTGCGGCAAATACAATGCCGAGAAGCATGTGGCTATTATGTTCAACCTACTGTCGAGGATGAACTACTTTTATGAATCCGACAGTGCTGATGTTGTGGGGGCTATTTTGCAGGCTGGTAAGTATGGTGCAATATATATCGAAGAAGTCTCTCGCTTGTTAGACATTGCTCCTAAATCACTGTCGTGTTTCTTCACTGAATTATGCAACGAGGGATTATTATCATCCGAACAACTAACAGAAGAAGCGATACACCGCTACCGGGAGTCTGTCAAGAACAATACTGGCACTACTCGTTCAGAAGAAGCCGTGTCCCGACATTTTGAGGACATCGAGAAGGATACTCCTTATATGGCATATGCCAAAACCACAAAAGACCGTATGCATATTTTTGATGCAATGTTTGAACTTACATATCGTTGCAGCGAAAAATGTATACATTGTTATAACCCGGGAGCAACACGAAATGACAGTGAACGCAATGGAAGGGCCGATACGGTTGAGTTATCTCTAAATGATTACAAGCGTATTATTGACAATCTATGCGAGGCTGGGTTGACAACGGCGGTTTTAACAGGGGGAGATCCCTTCTCTAATCCCAATGTGTGGAATATTATTGAGTATCTGTACCAAAAAGATATAGCAATAAGTATATATACCAACGGTTTGTCATTGAAGGGTCAAGAGAAAAAGTTGGCAGGCTATTTCCCGCAATGTGTACAATTCTCACTGTATAGTGGTGATGCCACAGTTCATGACAGTATTACTAGGACAAAAGGATCGTTTGAAAAAACAATTGCAGTGATGGAAGAACTGCACAAATTCGCCATACCAATAGATATTGCATGCCCAATAATCCAACCCAACCTCAAGTCTTATTTTCTCGTTAAACCATATATGGAGAAGTATGGTTCAAATTGTTACTTTGACCTAATGATAACGGATTCCATAGATGGGGATAAATGTGCATCACAGCATCTTAGGCTTACGCCAGAACAAATGGAGGTGGTCCTGTTGGACCAAGATGTAATCCAGCACGTTCCAATCAATGTTAGTACTATTGACGAAGATGCACCAATAGGGAATCCCGAGCCACACGCACCTTGCGGCGCAATGCTTTACTCATATAATATTAACCCCAACGGCAACCTTACACCTTGCAGCGCATTTCCTTTGGTGCTGGGCAACCTTAAAGAAAAGAGCATACAGGAAATTGTAAATGGTAACAAACTAATTGGTGAATGGAGTTCTACAAGAGAGTCGGACTATGAAGAATGCTTTACACATGATTATTGCGACTATTGCTACTTTTGTCCGGGGAATAACTACAATGACCGAGGAAGTCGCTTTAAAGCAGGTGAGAACAACTGCTATTTGGCAAAAATAAGATATGCCACAATTCAGAAACTCAAGAATGGAATTGATATTCTAAATGGGAAAAAACTCACCGAAAGGATATCGGAGCTTGATGTTGAGATACCGCAATTAAACCGCGAATATAATAGGGCAAACGGAGTCCCTAAAAACTCCTAACAACTAAATACTTTTAATATGAGAGAACTTGAATTAGGTTCCAGCATGGGTTGTTCGTACAACAAAAAGGGTGTAAAGTGCTGCAAAACCCTCAAACAAGGTTCCAGCGCACCTAAATGCATTCTGCCTCGCAGAGCGTAACGCTATACGAGACGTTTAGGAGGCTGCTCCAACAGGCAGCCTCCTTTTAAAATCAAAAACAATCAAACATCAAAATACACAGAAAAATGAAAAAGATACTGCAAGAAGTAATCGACAAGGCCTATTCGAAGTGGCAACAGGGCATCGTGGCGGACGAAATCCCCACCACCAACGAGCGCACCATACAGGTCTACCTCGCCTACTACATCCTGCAACAGGGAAAGCCGCTGGAAGAGAACGGCGAGTATAAGCTCACGGTGCTGCTCGAAGAGAACATGGGAGAAATACACACCTGCAAGACCAATGGCATCGGTCGTTGCGACATTGTGGTGGAACTCGCCAGCAAAGGCAAGTCGGTACGTGCCGCCATCGAGATGAAACGTCCCGAGACAAAGGCCAATGCCATGAATGCCGCCACGACGGATGCCCGTTTTGCAGTATTGGCCGACATTGAGAACCTGGAACATTACGACGCCGACCTCAAATACGAGATTGCATATACCGATTATCATATTTTCCCGCACTCGAGAGAGGACATCAAATACAATATCAGCGACGGGAAAAGCACGGTGAAGCACTACGAATACAAGAAGAAAGCCAAGACGGATATAATCGACCTAAAGGGCATATATACATTCAACTGGGACGACCTGCCACACGACAAGCCCGAACACTATTTCCTGAAACTGAGATTGAAATAAACGATGGCAATATTCCTTTGGCTATTCCAATTCATCAGCCCGATAACATTTATACTTGGAGGGTTGTATCTACTCGAAGACCCCGAGCCGTTGGCGCTCATACTTGGCGGCATTTCCGCTGTGCTCGGCCTTGTGGTGGGCATAGTCGGCTGGGGTGATACTGTGCCTCCGCGTTGGTTCTGGATTAAGAGCAGCATGGACCTTGCCGGCAGCCGCTTTATGACGACCATCGGATACGCCATCCAGTTCTTCTTCATCCCGCCCTGCGTGATGGGATTGATAGCATACTTCGGTTAGACACACTCAAATTTATGGCTCTCATTAATATCGACAAACTGAAAGATAGCGCCGGGAAGGTCCTCAAAGATGCATCTGAATGGACTTTTAAGGCTGCCAAAGATGCTTCCAACTGGACTTCGCAGACGGCCAAGGAGGTGTCGTCGCAGACATCGGAACTAAGCACCAAGGCCATCCGCGCCATGTTGAAAGGAGTAGACCTCGACGGACTTCTGGTTCGCATAGACGAATACCAGCAGAAGACCGGAAAGGATGCATCGAAGCTTATCGAGTTTATCGGAAACCTCAAACAACTGCAACAAGATGGAACAGGAGAAGAATGAGAAGATGACCGTGCAGAAGCTGGCACAAAGCGTGCCGTTGGCCGATGTGCTCGACATCGCAGAAGATGTGGCCAAATATGTTCCTGCGGCCGGCGGAGTGATTAAAATAGTCATCAAGATATTGCGCTTGCTTCTTACGATTAAGAAATGATATGAATCTATCGCCAGACGATTTTTGCGCCTGGCTTTTTTTTGAATCTATTTTGCCGGTTGGAATATTTTTATTACTTTTGCAATTATTATAAAAGGAATAATTATAATTTCAATAATTTTCACTCTCACGCGCTTCGTTTTCAAAAAAAGTTGTATCTTTGCATTGCGGATTTTACGTAACAGTATTTACGTAATACACGAGTTGTCGTTAAAAATTATAGAACAATATGGAACGAACCTTCGACCCGTGGCAGCAGGAGGCCATCGCCATCAGCGGCGGCCGGCATCTGGTGCTGGCGCCTCCGGGCTGCGGCAAGACCGACATACTGACCGAGCGCGTGGTGCATGCCCACAACTGCGGTGTGGACTACGCCGACATGCTCTGCCTCACCTTCACCAACCGCGCCGCCAAGGGCATGGCCCAGCGCATCGCCGACCGCACCGGCAACCCCGTGCCCGGCGACCTCTTCGTGGGCAATATCCACCGTTTCTGCTCGCAGCTGCTCTTCAACAACGGCGTGGTGAACCACAACAGCGCCATCATCGACGAGGGCGACGTGGAGAACATCATCCAGGAGGAGCTCTGCAAACGCCTCAACATCACCAGCCGCACCACCGAGCTCATGCGCTTCCAGCACGGCCTGCAGCAGATGGTCCTGGGCATGAGGGGCGAGCTGGTGCTGCACAACGAACTCTTCCACGCCGGCGGCGTGGCCAAGCTCTGCGACGTGCTCGGCATGCCCTTCGACGAGGAGCACATAGCCCAGATCTACGTCGACATCGAGACCCTCATGCAGCGCTATTCCGTCCTCGCCGAACTCCCCGCCGCCAACATGATGCTCCTGGCCAAAGCCTACGAGCGCTACAAGGCCGACAGCGACCTCCTGGACTACGACGACCTGCTGGTGCTGGCATACCAGTATCTATCGGGTAGCCCACTGACCACCAAGAGATACAGCTGGATCGAGGTGGACGAGGTGCAGGACCTCAACCCGCTGCAGTTCGCCCTGGTCGACCTCTTCGCCGCGCCCGACGCCACCATCGTCTACCTCGGCGACGAGCAGCAGGCCATCTTTTCCTTCATCGGCGCCAAGCTGGAGACCCTCGAAAGCCTCAAGCGCCGCTGCGGCAAGAACATCCACCACCTCCACACCAACTACCGCTCGCCGCGCTACCTCCTCGACCTGCAGAACGACTTCGCCGTGGCCAACCTCGGCATCGGCCGCAATATGCTCCCCACCACCGACCTCAACCCCACCCACGCCCCCGAGGACCTCTGCCTGCTCAACGTCGGCGACGCCCAGATGGAGAGCTACTACGCCGCCCGCTTCGCCAAACGCTACGGCGAGATGGATGATTGCCGGCAAGATGCCGGCGCTCCAAAAGGCGGCCAAGCGGGCGAGGCCGGCGCTCCAAGCCGCGTGGCCATCCTCGTCAGCACCAACCGCGAGGCCGACGACATCGGCGAGGTGATGAGCGGCATGGGCATCAGCCATTTCAAAATCAGCGGCACCGACCTCTTTTCGCTGCCCGCCATGAGGATTATCCTCTCCCACATCAGCGTCCTCACCGACGAGATGGTCTTCATCGCCTGGGCCCGCCTGCTGTGGGGCCTCAAGGTCATGCCCACCTACACCGCCGCCCGCAACTTCATGCGCGACATGCGGCGCGTGGCCCTCCTGCCCACCGACTTTCTCCTCTACCCCGACAGCAGCTACCTCCAGGAGTTTGTCCGCGCCTACGATAGCGAGGAACTCGTCATCTACGACACCGAGACCACCGGCCTCGACCCCTACACCGACGACATCATCCAGATTGCCGCCGTCAAGGTCCGCAAAGGCAAGGTGACCGGCAAGCCCTTCAACATCATCCTGGAGACCGACAAGGAACTGCCCGAAACCGTCGGCGGCCACCCCAACCCCATGCTGGAGGTCTACCGCAACAGCCGCCGCCACTCCCGCGCCGAGGGGCTGCGCCTATTCATGGACTACTGCCAGGGGCACACCCTCGTGGGCCACAACGTGGGCTACGACTACCAGATCCTCCTCCACAACATGCGCCGCAGCTGCCCCGAGCTGGACCTCGAACGGCTCTGCCCGCGCTATTTCGACACCCTGAAGTACATCCGCCTCGTGCGGCCCCGCCTGCGGCAGTACAAGCTGGGCCACCTCCTCGAGGTGCTCCACCTCGAAGGGCAGAACAGCCACCAGGCCGACGACGACATCCTCGCCACCCTCTCGCTCCTCAACTTCTGCCACCTCAACGCCACACAGATGCTCGCCGACCAGCGTCTCTTCATCGCCGACCACCAGAAACAGGTCGACAAGTTCCACGCCAAGTACGCCGACATCTACCGCCACGGAATCATGAGCGGAGCACAGAGCCTCACCGAGGAGCTACAGTTCGTCTACACGCGCATGCTGGCCGGCGGCCTCATCGACCCCGTCGACAAATGGCGCCACCTGCTGCACTTCCTCGACACCGACCTCATCCGCACCGACCTCTACCCCACCCTGCGCCAGCAGCTGGAACGCTACGCCACCGACCTCAACACCCTCAAGGAAGCCGACCTCTGCGGCACCTCCCTCGAGGAACGCTATATCATCTCCACCGTACACAAAGCCAAAGGGCTGGAGTTCGACACCGTCATCGTCTACCGCGCCATCGACGGCGTCTACCCCGGCACGCGCAGCTGGACCGAAAAACAGATACAGGAAGACGCCCGCCGCCTCTTCGTGGCCCTCTCGCGGTCGCGCAAACGCCTCTGCATCCTCTACGACGAATACTACGGCCGCAGCACCCACGCACTCAGCCCCTTCCTGGAGAAAGTCAAGAAACATTTCGCCCTCTACCGCCGCGGCAGCGACGGCAAGATTCGCCAGGTATAGCCCTCACCGTAGAGACGGGGCATGCCCCGTCTCTACAGACGTCGCCAAACCAGGAAATTGACGTTATCGCCCTCGAACGAAGTGCCGATGGTGTGCAGCAGGCCCCCTTCGGCGCGGTACATCAGCAGCGACTCCGACCCCACCAGGGCGATGGCGTCGTCGACACCGAGGTCGGCCAGGGCGGTGGCAAAGTCGTGGTACGACTCGCGGTCGCCCGACGCTACGACGAACATCCTATGGCCCATGACGCACAGCGCCCGGCGATGGTTCTTGCCCTTGGGCTTGGGCGGCATGGCAACGCCATCGCTCACCAGCACATACTGGCGGAAGAAACTGCCCTTCCCGTCCACGGCGCGCTTCAGATCGGCCTCGCCGCCACGTCCCACGACGGGCACGCCGTCGAGGATGGCGCAGTAGCCCTCCTTCTTCTCGCCACGGGCCAGCTGGCGTCCGTCCACGACAAAGTCGCCCACGATGCCCCCGTTGTCGGCCCGCACGTCGGCAGCCATCACGGCCAGCAGCAGCGAGGTGTCCTCGCGGTTGGGCATGCCCATCTGGAGCGACACCCGCGGGCAGGCGGGGAGGTCGCAGTCCAGACCGTATATCGTCAGCGGCACATCGTTGACCATGGTGTCGAAGACGGCAAGTGGCTGGGTGACAGAGTGGCTGAGTGACTGGGTGGCTGAGCGCGGGGTGGCGTCAACGTCGACGGCCTCCCCTCTCGGCGTCTGCAACAACAGTACCGCAACGGCCACGACCACCAACGCCGCCAGCACCAGGCCCACGGCCAACCAGCCGTACCACGGCCAGCGGTGGCGGCGGCCACCGTCGGAAGCTCCTATGATGCGAATTTCATTATCGTCTATCTCTTTCATTTCAAGTTCCTTTCCAACATTTCCTTCAAGGCCTTCAACGCTTCGCGCGAGGCCGTGAGTTCGTATTTGGATCCGGCTGGATTGCGCAGCTCCAGCAGCCCCTTTCCCGGATGGACGTAGCGCACACCCTCCAGCCTCACAATCAAACTCTTGCCGATACGGACATAGCCCTGCGACGCCTGAGGCATCTGCTGCGCTATCATCCGCTCGAGCTGGCCCAGCTGCAGCGTCACCAACCGCCGGTCGCCGTCGGCGAGCACCAGGATGGTGTAGTTGCCGTCGGCCTCGGCATAGACCAGCTCGTCCGCCGCTATGCGCAGCAGGTCGCCGGAGGTGCTGAGTGTGAGCCATTCGTTCATGTTTCCAATAACGCAGCCGTTCAACAAATATTGCATCGCCGCCCAACCATTTTTCAACTCCCCTTTACCCCAAGTCCGTGGGGTGCAAACTCCCAGTTAACCCCCTACCAACTCCCTACCATCTCCCTACCAACTCCCACCACGGTAGGATTTGGTAGGTCGATGAATGGGCGAAAATCGGGTGTTTTAACATCTTTTATGAAAGTCCGTTACCCGTTGGCACTTGGTAGTCCTTCCATTGGTCGCAGTGGCGGGCGATGTCCTGACCGGTGGGGGTGTGGGCGAAGTGCCGCATGAGGTAGGTGTATTCGTGCACCCGCCTCAGTGCCTGCGCTTTGCGTTCGGGGTCGGTGTAGGTGGCGAAGGCTTTTTTGCGCAGTTGCGAAGCCTGTTTTTCGGCACGTTCGACGTAGGGCGCTGCCGCATCGTCGGCCAGCATGTAGGGGCGGTAGTAGAAGGGGTCGTGCAGGGGATGGTCGTAGTAGGGGCGTTCCTCGTCCAAGAGGTGGAAGCCGCCGTAGCCGTAGGCCACCAGGGGCCAGCAGAGGCCGCTGAAGGCGTTGCGCAGGCCGATGGAGAGCTGCAGCATGGCGTCGGCGCGGTCGTTGGGGTCGGCGTGGGGGTTGCTGCGGACGCTGTCCATGTCGGCCATGATGCGGGCGAAGCGGAGCTTGTAGCCGTCGTTGCTTGACAGCAGCGAGGCTTCGTGGCTGAAGGGGTCGTGGAGCATCCAGGGTTCGGTGTTGAGGCGGTGCTGGTAGCCGGGGTCGACCTTGGCGAGCCACCGTTCGGCCTCGGCGAAACGCCGCTCGCGGAGCAGGTGGGTGCCCACGATGTCGCGCCAGTAGTCGGCGTCGGTGTAGCCGCGGGCGTTGAGCCAGCGGTCCGCGGAGCTGCGGGGATGCTCGACGCGCTGCCAGTAGTCCGCCAGCTCGTCGGCCTTCAGGCGGTCGGCGCGGATGAAGAGGATGTTACTGTAGTCGTGGGCGTTGAAGTGCTGGTTGCCGGCGGCGGTGCGGTCGTATTCGCTGTCGGGGTAGAAGCGTCCGCGCTGCCAGACGGCGGGGAAGGCGAGGGTGTCGGTGGTCCAGACGGGGAAGTAGCTGTAGACATCGTTGTAGGACGGGGCGTCGAGGAGTTCGGTTTCGTAGAGGGGCACGCCGCCGCCCGCGCGGCAGAGGGGCACGATGGGGTTGGCGCTGATTTGCAGGAAGCGGTTGTCGGCCATGTTGGCCAGCTGGAGGGCGCGGGTGGTGCGTCCGGCTCGGCGGAAACGGTCGTAGAGGCCGCCCTCGCCGAGGACGATGCGGCGCAGGGCGTCGTAAGAGTAGACGGTGCGGAAGACAGTGTAGTTGTAGCCGAAGCCGTCGATGTGGCTCAGGCGGAAGCGCGTGGCGCTGTCGGCGGAGGCCCATTCCTGCTGCATGCGGGCGTCGAGCCAACGCAGGTCGCGCAGCAGGCGTTGCTCGTAGGCGTCGTCGACGGGGTCCAGCCGGGCGTGGAGGTGGAGGCGCAGCACTCGGATGGAGGTGTTGAGGAAGTCGTCGCCGGAGCGCAGGTTCTCCACCAGTGCCAGGGCCTCGCGGCGGCGCCCCTGGCGGTCGAGGAGGCAGGCGGCGGCATAGCGCCACATGGGCTGGTTCTTCACCCTGACGTCGCTACCGGCCAGGCGGCAGAGGTTTGCCAGGCGGCGCAGCTGGAGGCTGTCGAGGGAATAGGGGGTGAAGTCGCTACTGGTGGTGTAATTCTCCGCCACGAAGAGCACCCGTTGCAGGGCCATGGGGAAGAAGGGCGAGTTGGGGCGATGGCGCAGCACGCGTTCGAAGACCTCCACCTTGTCGTCCAGCAGCAGTTGCAGCGAGGCGGCGTCGCCCAGGCGCGAATAGACGTCGAGGGCCTCGCGGCGATGGCCCGTGCGATTGAGGCAGGCGGCATAGTATCCTTCGGCCTGGTCGCGCAGGTGGCTGCCGCGGAGCAGCCCCTTGTGCTTGCGCCACAGGGCTATGCCCTCCTCGCCCCGCCCGGAGCGGTAGAGACATTTCAGGGCCAGGAGGAGGTAGCGGTCGCGGTATTTCCGATTTTTCATTTCTATATAATGAGTGGAGGCCGCGAGGACTCTGTCGAGGTCGAAGGAGCAGTCGTCGAGACCGCAGCCGTAGTACCACGGCGAGCGCATCTGGAGGCTCCAGACCTCGTAGTATTTACTCCAGAGCAGGAGTTGGATGGCGGCGGTGTCGCGGGTGGCGAGCAGCTTTTGGCAGAAGGCGTTGCCGCGGTCGTCGCCCTGCTGCACGAGGAGCCAGTCGCGCAGGGAGAGGTCGTAGACGGCCTGGCGTATGGCCTCCAGGGGCACCGTGCCACCCAGGGAGCGCTGCCAGGCCCGGCAGTTGGCCTCGCGGCGGCCGTCGGCGGGTTCCTGCAGCTCGGCGTAGTAGGGCAGGATGCGGTAGAGGTCGAAGTCGTCGGGGGCCACCAGGGGGCCGGGGCCGCAGGCCGAAGCCCGGAGGGAGACCAGCAGCAGGAGGACTGCCATGCCGAGGGCAATCCCCCGGCCACGAGACAAAACCCTAACGGGAATAGATGGTTTCGATTTCATCGTAGGTGTATTTTGAAAGGTTGAGGGAATCGAGGTGATAGAGGATGGTGGTGTGGCGGCCGCGGGCAGGGAGACGGCGTTGCACGCGCTGGATGTCGTCCACGCGACCCCACTCCTCGCGGAGGCTGGCGGAGGAGGTGTCGGCATCCAAGGCCGAGGAGGGCACCAGCCGCTGGAACCGCCCGTTGGCATCGAAGGCCACGCCCCAGCCGAAGACGGGCCAGGCGAAGTCCATGCTGTCGAGCATGGAGGCGTCGATGCGACGCAGGTAGGGTTTGACGTCGGAGTAGTCGAGGATGGAGTTGGCGGTCTGCGGCGAGCGCAGGTCGCCGGTGTTGTAGACCATCAGCACACGGCCGTCGACGGGGAGGTCGGCCAGGGTGGTGTCCACCTGGTGCAGACGCACGGTGGAGGAGAGGCGGACGTTCTTCTCGTGGAGGATGGAGCGCAGGACGTCGCAGAAACGGTAGTATGCCTGCCTGGTGCGACCGGTCCAGTCGCAGTCCACCTGCAGTTCCGTCAGCTCGAAGCCGTTGCACTCGGCCATCTTCTCCACTCTCTCGGCCAGGAGGGCGGCCACGAGGTGGATGTTCATCTGGGCCATGGCCTCGTTGGTGATGTAGACCACGGGGATGACCTCCATACCGTCCGGCAGGGGCTGAAGGAAGCGCGTGGTGGCGATGGGGGCGGCGTTGCCGTCTTCGCGGCTGTAGCCGCAGGCGTCGACGTCGAACAGGCGCAGGTAGAGCCGCTGCACGCGATGGTCGCGGAGCCACTGCTGCTCGTACGTCGTGGGGTTGTAGGTGGTCTTCCAATGGTAGATGGCGCGGACGGGCTCGTCGCCGCCGGAGCAGGACGCCAGGGCCAGGGCTGCAAGCAGAAAAAGGACTGTACGTTTCATGTTTCTTTTATCTTTTCGGCTGCAAAATTACGTAAAAAAACAATGCCGCCAAAGCCGGCGCCTGCTGGGTGTACGAAAGGGGGTCCGTGGTGTATGAAAAGTTTTTTTTCGACAGGGTGTAATAAACGGGCAGGGGTGAACGTATATTGTGCAGAATGACCACCAAGGAATATAACCACTGTGTACGCCACCTGGGCGACGACCTCTACCGCTTCGCGCTGCGCTACGCCAACCTCAGCGCCGCTGCCGAGGATGCCGTGCAGGATGTCTTCGCCGACCTTTGGGAACGTCGCAGCGAGGTGGAGAGCGAAGGGGTCAGGGGATGGCTCATCCGGGCGCTCTACCGGCGGCTGGTGGACATGCACCGCCACGAAGAGGTGGTGCGGAACGCGCAAGTGGCGCAGGAAAACGAATACCGGCAGCACGAGAACTTCGAACTGAAGGACGCCCTGGCCCATGCCCTGGCCACCCTGTCGGAGCAGCAGCGCATGCTGGTGCTGCTGCGCGACCTGGAGGGATACGAATACGCGGAGATGGCCCAGATGACAGGCCTCAGCGAGCAGCAGGTGGGCGTCTACCTGTTCCGCGCACGCAAACAATTAAAGAAACAACTGGAGGATTACCGATGATAACAATGGAAAACTACGAAGGATGGCTGATGCGCTATGCCGACGGCGCACTGACGCGCGAGGAGCGCGAGGCCGTGGAGGCCTTCCTGGAACAGCACCCCGAACTGCGGGAGGAGATGGAGGAGGTGGCCGGAGTGAAGGTGACGCCCGTGGTGGCCATCCTGCCTGGCAAGGAGCGTCTGCTGAAGAAGGAGCACGAGGGCTTCGCCTGGTGGCGCGTGGCGGCGGCCGTAGCACTGATGGTGCTGGCCGGCACCACCCTGCTGGTACTGAACCGCAAGCCCAACGAGGCCGGCCCGATGGTGGCCCAGGCCCAGCCGGAACCCGCCGTTGCCGCAGAGCCGCAAGAGGCCAAGACCGATACAACCTATAAGACTTATAAGCCCTATGAGCCCTATAAAACCCATAAAGCCCATAAACCCTACCGCCCCCAAGAACTCCCCGCCGAAGCCCCTCTGCTGGCCGAGGAAGTCGTTCCGCAAGCCAGCCCCATTCCCCCTCAGGACACGCTGGAGGAGATTCCCGAACCTTCACGCCCCGAGCCAACGGTGACCGTCCCACCAGTGATCAACGATGCACGTCTGGCTACCAATCCTTGGCTTGAAGCCCTCACGGCAAGCAACAACTGAACATGAACCCGAAAAACCATGCAACATGAAACACGATAAGAAACCCCTACTGGCAGCCATTGGCCTCTTTGCGATGCTCTTTGGTCTTGCCTTCGGAGCAGCGGCGCAAGGGCAGCAAACCCTGGTGTTGCGCCAAGACCTCCTCCAGAGCATCAACACGGTGAACGTCTACGGCCTGCACAACGTCACCGTCATACCCGACACCACGGACTACATCCAGACCACCGTCAACGGCAGCCTGTCGCAGGCCGACTCGTTGCGGCAGCCGTTGAAAAGCATGACCGTCAGCGGCGGTGTGCTCGACATTCCCGCCAGCTTTCCCTACCTGAACGGCATCGACATCCACACCACCTCGCAGCGTCTCTACCTGAACAGCTACGACGACAGCCGCCTGTGGCTCTCCAATCCCAGCCACGACACCCTGCACCTGGAGATGCTCGTCCTCGAAGCCCGCGGCCACAGCACCCTGCTGTTGCTGCAGCCCGTCGAGGCCCAGCAGGCATGGGTGAAAAGCGACGACTTCGCCACCCTGCGCCACAGAGGCATCGAGAGCGACGACCTCACCCGCATCGTCAAAGGCGAGAGCCGCACGGAGCAGATGGGCGTGGAGGACCAGGAGGAAGCCTTCCAACTCAACCTCTCGCCCACCATCCATCGCCTGTTCGGCGGCGTGGGCATCGGCATAAGCGGATGGTCGCAGCGTCCCCTCGGCGGCACGGCGGTGGCCATGGACGACTACCAGATGAACCCCACGGCCTCCCTGGGCTGCTACGACCTCCGTCTCGGATGGAACTTCCTCCGGCTGAAGCATTGGGACTTCGGCGTGGGTATAGGTTTTACCTCTGAGGTCTACATCTTCCCCCGCCTGATGAGCACCACTGTCGACCCCGCCACGGGCCTCACCCACTTCGGCCCCGTCGACGAGCCTGCCTACTACAACAAGCCCTACTATGCCGGACAGAAGCGCGTATGGCGCAGCACCCTGCAGGTCATTCCCATCAGCCTGCCCCTGCGGGTGGAGTGGCACCGCCGCCTCGACTACCGCGGCTTGCGCATCAGCGCCGAGCTCAGGCCCGCCATACAGCTCTCCACCATCGGTTCTTTCATGCGAAGCCAGTGCACCTGGACCGAAGGCCCCGAGGCCGAGAACGGACGCATAGACATCCTGAACGACACCATCGGCGACATCTGGAACCGCTTCCGCCTCGACCTGAGGCTGGACATCGGCTGGAACCGCCTGTCATTCTTCGTCCAAGGGTCGCTGACGCCCCTCTTCCGCACCGCCCGCAAGGACGACCTCCCCACCCTCGACACCAAGGTGTACCCCCTCTGCCTGGGCATAAGTTTCAATTATTGATTCAAACAGTATAAGTATATGAAAAAGATATTTCTAACAGGACTGATAGTATTGATGGGCAATATGGCCATGGCCCAAGGGTTCGACTGGCACCGTATCAACATTGCGGTCGACGCCTCGACCCAGCTTACCGCCACCAGCGTGCTGCAGCTCGGCTCCGGCGTGCTGACCAACCGTCCCAACCGCAGCGTGAGCCTGGCTGTGAACTACCGCCTTTGGCAACACTGGGAGGTGGGCCTATACGCCAACCTGGTGGGCGCCAACGCCATGAGCAGCGGCGGACAGGAAATTGGGAACGGGCAGAGCCTGCAATGGATATTTGTCACCAACGGCTACGAAGTGGGCTGGGGCGTCACGGCACAGTTCCACATCATCCCCTACCGCTTCCGCCACGAAATGGGCCTCGACATGACGCTGCGCCTGGGCTTCGACTTCGGCGAGGCCGAGGCCGACAACTTCTGGGGCGGACTGCGGTACACCTACAGCCTCTCGCGCCACGTAGCCCTCTCCGCCAGCTTCGACTTCGGCAGTTTCTATTTCGGCCGCACCTACAACCGCCTTATCGACCCAGACTGGAGCCTGGACCTCAACACCCGCTTTAGCTTCGGCGTACAGGTGGAACTATAATAAATCCAAACACTTCTCTATCGGGATACCCAGACAGAGGTCCTTCTGGTCGCGGTTGCGGTCGATGAGGCGGCTGACGACGCTCATGGCCGTCTGGGTGCTGGCCCGCAAGGGGTCGCCATTCATCAGGTGGCCGATGAGCACGGCGGAGAAGATATCGCCAGTGCCGTGGAAGGCCAAGGGTATCTCCTCGTAGTCGAGGCGGAAATAAGGCCCCTCGTCAATCTTCTGGCGGAAGCCCTGCACCGACTCTTCGCTGCGACGCCCAATGACGCATTTCTGCCCGTCGACACAGGCACTGGTGATCACCACCGACCGGGCGCCGAGGGCGGCGATGGCGTCGAGCAGCTGGCAGGCCTCGTCCCACGTCATGCCGTCAGCACGGAAAGGAACATCGGCCAGGTAACAGGCCTCGGTGTAGTTGGGGAAGGTGAGGTCGGCCACGGAGACCATCTCGCGCATCAGCTCCACCTGGCGCTGCCCCATGCCGTTGTAGAGGCGTCCGCCGTCGCCCATGATGGGGTCCACGAAGACCGTCGTGCCGTCGGCATGGAGATGCTTGCAGTAGGCCGACACCAGCTGGGCCTGCTCCTCGCTGAACATCAGCCCCGTGCACACGGCGTCGAAACGGAAACCCAGCCGTTGCCACACCGGCAGCGTGCCGCGCATGTAGTCGGTGGTCTCGAGCACATTGAAGCGGCCGTAGTCGAGGGTGTTGGAGACAAGCGCCGTGGGCAGGTTGAACACGGAGTGGCCCTGATAGGTCAGTATGGGCAGCATGGCCACCATGCCCACGTGGCTGTGGCCGACAACGTCGTTGATCAGTAGTATCTGTTTCATCATATCTGGTAGTTGCGCAGGCGGTGTTCGGCCAGCTCCTCGTAGCGCGTGCCGGGACGGCCGTAGTTGGCGTAGGGGTGGATGCTGATGCCCCCGCGGGGGACAAAGAGGCCTATGACCTCGATGTAGCGCGGGTCCATCAAACGGATAAGGTCGTTCATGATGATATTGACGCAGTCCTCGTGGAAGTCGCCGTGGTTGCGGAAGGAGAACAGATAGAGTTTCAGGCTCTTGCTCTCCACCATCATCTTGTCGGGGATGTACATAATCTTCAGCTCGGCGAAGTCGGGCTGCCCGGTGATGGGACAGAGCGTGGTGAACTCGGGGCAGTTGAACTGCACCCAGTAGTCGCGCTCCTGGTGGCGGTTCTCGAAGGCCTCGAGCACGGCGGGGTTGTAGTCGGTCGGTATCTCGGCCTTGTGGCCAAGGGACTGCAGATGGTCTTGTTCGCGGTTCATATACTGCTTATTATTTTTTCCAACGGCGAATTACTCAAATTATACGAATGCTACGCAGGTTAATTACGAGCGAATTACTCGAATGCCACTCACCGTTTACAGCTCACAACTGTATTATCTTATATTCAACATTTTGTGTATCTGGAGCGAGAGCTTCCAGCGAGGGTCTTCCTTGATGTATTCGATGGCCTTGGCCACGATGTCGGCGTTGCGCACGGGGTCGCCGGTGTCGCAGGGCTGCAGGAAACGGCCGTGGGTGCACATGATGCCGCTGTACAGGTCGGGGGCGTGGACACCGTCGAAGATAACCTTCAGTTCGTCGACGATGGTGAGCACCACCTTGGCCTCGCCGCCGAGGTATTTGTCCTTGGGCGAGAGGGTGATCCAGTCCACATTGCCCGGCAGGCGGTGGGTGCCGTTGGTCTCCACGGCCACCATCTTGTCGGCGTCGTGGAGGGCGTTGACTAGGCTCTTGGTGAGCTGCAGCGAGGGTTCGCCGCCGGTGATGACCACCAGGCGGCCGGGATTGGGCCGCACGGCCTCCACAATCTCCTCGTCCGTCATCTCAGTGCCCTCCTCATGCTGCGTGTCGCAGAAAGGGCAGTGCAGGTTGCAGCCGCTGAGGCGCACAAAGGTCGCCGCCGTGCCCACGTGGTAGCCTTCGCCCTGCAGGGAATAGAATATCTCGTTTACTTTCATATCTCGTCCAGTTCATAAATGGCCAGGTTGCCCGAACTCTCCTGCACCTCGACACGGTAGCAGTTGGGCACCTGCTGCTGGCACCAGCGGGCGATGTTCTCCGCCGTGGGGTTGCAACCGATGACGTCGTTGACCACATGGTGGTCCAGGCGGTCGACGATGTGGCTCTTGATTTTGGAGAAATCGACCACCATGCCGTTATGGTCCAGCTCCTTGGATTTGCAAAAAATGGTAATCATCCAGTTGTGCCCGTGCAGCTGCGTGCACTTGCTGGGGTAGTCCAGCTCCAGGCGGTGGGCTCCGGACACTTCTATCTGTTTTCTAACGTAGTACATTTTGCGAATTGAAAATTGAAAATTGAAACAACCTTAACTCTTAACTCATAACTCTTAACTCATAACTCCTCATACTCCGTGGGGTCCACGACGCCAGCCAGGGCGAAGGCCTCGCGGCGCTCGGTGCAGGTGCCGCAACGGCCGCAGTGGCGCTCGCCGCCGCGGTAGCAGGAATAGGTGTGTCCGTAGTCGATGCCCAGCGCCGCGCCGCGGCGCACCAGGTCGGCCTTCGTGAGGTTCGTGTAAGGCGCGGCGATGGAGACCCCGACATAGGTGCCGGCGCGCATGGCGGCGTCCATGGCCTCGACAAACTCCGGACGGCAGTCGGGATAGATGGCGTGGTCGCCCCCGTGGTTGGCCATCAGCACCCGCGTCAGGCCCCGGCTCTCGGCCAGGCCGCAGGCCACGCTGAGCATGATGCCGTTGCGGAAGGGCACCACGGTGCTCTTCATGTTCGTCTCGTCATAGCTGCCCTCGGGAATGTCGGCGGCGCCGCTGAGCAGCGACGACTGGAAGTAGCGCCCCATGAAGGCCAGGTCGATCACCACATGCTCGATGCCCAGCCGCTGGCAGTGCCAACGGGCGCAGGCCTGCTCGCGGGCGCCATGGTTGCTGCCATAGTCGAAGGTGACGGCCACGGCTATACGCTCCCGCTCCTCGTAGAGCAGGGTGGTGGAATCGAGCCCACCGGAATAGATTATCACCGAATCCTTCGGCCCTTTGGAGGCCGATAAGTTATTGTCAGTCATGTCCTTGTTTTGTTAAAGGGGGTTACCAAGCACCCCTGTTTCATGCTGCAAATTTACATAAATTCCTCCATATAAACGCCAGCATGCGAAAAAAATTTCTACGCCACCACCCTGCCCCGACATCGTATCCAAGAGGCCCCCAATTCGCCCCTTCTCATATCGTTCCTATATACTTCTTATATAGTTCTCATATAGTTCCTATATACAGTATATAAGAACTATATAAGAAGTATATGAGAACGATATAAGAACTATATAAGAAGGGCCGAATTAAGTACCTCTTCGCCCCCTCTCGGACCCCTCCTGTAGAGACGCGGCATGCCGCGTCTCCAGGTAGGCAAACATAAAAAAAAGAGACGCGGCATGCCGCGTCTCTACAGTTGGGGGGCAGGGGCAGCCGAGGGGACTGCCCATGGGGGTTACTTCAGGTAGTACTCCACGGTGGTGACGACGCGGACCTTTTTCACCTGGGGGGTGTTCTCGTCGAGGTCCTCCACCTCGAAGTAGCCCTGCGAGGCGGTGCGCATCTTGCCGATTTTGCTGTGGCTGTTGTTGGCGAACTCGTCGGCGGCAACGCGGGCGTTCTCGAGGCTCTCGCGGATCATCTCGGGTTTGATGTCGTTGAGGCCGAGGTACTGGTAGTCGGCGTAGCTGTTGGCCAGGATGTTCTGGTTGACGAGGTCGGTCTCGAGGGTCTGCTGGAGCTTGCGCACGAGGTCGAGGTTCTTGGTGAAGACGGTGACCGTCTGGTTGACCTGGTAGCGGAAGGTGATTTGGGAGACGTTGTTGCTCCAGTTGTAGCGGTCGTCGTAGTTGGCGTTGGCCACTTTGATTTCGTCCTCGGCGAAGCCGGCGTCGCGCAGCAGCTTGACGATGGCGTCGTTGTTGCGGCGTATGGTGTTGCGGAGGTCGGCGAGGTCGTTGCTCTTCTCGCTGTAGCTGATGCGCCAGACGACGCGGTCGGCGGGCACCTCTTTCTCGCAGAGGCCGCGCACTTTGACGGTGTTGTCGTAGGACTTGAAGGTTTTCACGGTCCAGACCATGCAGAGGCCCAGCACCAAGGCCGCGAGCACGATGGCGCCGCCCTGGATCATGTTTTTCTTGAATGGAACCATTTTTGACATATCTTTTTAGTTGTTATTAGTTTCGGGTTATAACGCGGCTGTCGGGTGGTTTATTGTGCCGCGGTACATTAATTTTGTCTCATTGGCCGTTCCGTTCTTGCAGCAGGCGGTCGAGTTTCTGTTCCAGGATGTCGAGTTTGGCCTTGACGTCGTCGTTGTTGTCGGCCGCCAGGGCGTCGACGAAGATGGAGTTGATGAGGGACATGCCGATGATGCCGCCGCCGATGAGCAGCAGGCAGAAGTAGAAGCGGATGATGTGGGTCCAGACGGGCGAGAGGTCGCCCACCACGGCGTTGGGGATCTCGTACCAGCCCTCGACGGTGAAGAGCTGGAAGACAGAGTAGATGGCGTCTAACGGGGTGTCGAAATACTCCGGCGCCACCTTGCCGAAGAGGGCGCTGTTGAACATGGCGATGACCACGATGACGATGAAGTAGCCCAGCAGGAAACCCGCCGACTGGCGCAGGGCGAGCTTGAATCCGGACCATATCTCGGTCAGGTTGGGGAAGCGGCGGGCCGTGCGGAAGAGCTTGAAGACCCTCAGGGCGCGGAAGATGATGATGGCGTTGATGCTGGCCACCTCGGGGATAAGGTAGGCCAGGAGGGCCGGGATGGAGAGGACGGTGACGATGCCGTCGAGGGCGTTCCAGCGGTCGCGCCAGTAGCCCTTAGGGCCGTACTCGATGTGTTTCACCACCATTTCCACGACGAATATCAGCGTGCAGACGATGTCGACCAGGCTCAGGACCATGTGGTCCACGCCGCACTCCTGGATGAATATCACCACCACATTCAGTATGACGATGGCCAGGAGCAGTTTCTCGTTGAGCAGTATTTTCTTCATAGTAAGGTTTTTATTGTACAATTGCGCTTCATGGTCCGGATTGCAAAGGTACGAAAAAAAAATTCATTTGTTATTCCAAGTTTTTTTTGTACCTTTGCAGTCGGAATAATTTTTTTTCGAAGGGGTGTCAGATTGCGGTCGGGAAATGTGTATTTGATATAAAAGGCTATGATGCGTCGAAAGTTCATAATGCTGTTGTTGCTGGCCGTGGCCGGCACGGTGTCGGCCCAGGAGGTGCTGGTGCTGAAGGGGCGCGTGGTGGACGGCCGGGGCGGTGTGCCCTACGCCACGCTGCAGCTGACGGGCGGCACCGTCGGCGTATGCTGCAACGACCAGGGCGAATACGAGTTGAAGGTCCCCGCCGGGCACACGGGCGACAGCGTGCTGGTGCGGTCGGTGGGCTATGAGCCATTGCGCCTCAGTGTTGGCGACCTCAGCCGTCGCAGCCGCATCCGCCTCAAGGAACAGGCCATCGAGCTGAAGGAGGTGAACGTTTCGCGCTACCGCCACGGCCTGGACCTGATGCTGGACGTGCTGCTGAGCCTGGACAGCGCCTTCCTGCAGGAAACGGCCTACTCCACCTTCTTCTACCGCGACTGGCGCAGCGTGGACGACGAGATCTACCTCTTCGACGAGGCCGTCATGGAGGTGGAGCGCGGCCCCTACAGCCAAAACATCGGGAAACGCAGCTACAACTTCAAGTCCCCCGACCGTCAGCTGGAGACCAACTACAAGACCCTCCTGCGCCACCGCCTGCTGGTGAGCGACCGCCGCCTGCTGGAAGAGAAAGTGGGCAAAAAGGACGGCATAGACGAGATGCTGCAGTATGCCGACGAGGAGCAGTTCTACGACCCCGTGGCGGCGCCCAACGCCAGCTACGGCCTGTCGAAAGGGTGGATTATGCGCCAACGGTTCCTGCCCCTGCTGGAGTTCGACGACGGCGGCGAGGGCTACTACCTGGTCCGTTCGGTGGGTGCCAGCCGCCTCACGCGCGAAACGAACTACGAGTACGTCATCCGCAAACGCGGTCTGGCGCCGGTGCGTATCACCTCGTGGAACGCCAAGCCCGTCAAAGGGATGGCCCCCGAGGAGGCATGGGTGAAGACCTACTTCACCCACATAACCTACGAGACCGACTCCACCACCTGGATCTACGACGAGCGCGACGGCAAGCTGACCCTCACGCGATACTATTCCACCTCCACCCTCCGCCTCACCTCCTGGGGGCGCGGCCACGACGGGGAGGAGCAGGTGTGGCGCCACAGCGTGGACTGGACCCTCACCGGTTTCAACCGCAACCCCACCACCCCCGAGGGCGAGACCCTCGGCAACCGCCCCGTGGCCCTCGACCGCGCCTTCGGACAGAGCGACTTCACCCCCGCCTTCTGGGGCAGCTACAACACCATCCCCATCGACTCGTACGTGGTCCGGCTGTTGGAAAAGAAACTTTTAAAACAATGAATACCTGGAGCGCCGGCGTCCCGCCGGCAAAACACTGGCAAAGATTGGAGATGCCGGCAAGATGTCGACAAGCATTGGATATGCCGGCAAGATGCCGGCGGTCCATGGTTTTCCTGCTGCTGGTTGCCGCCACCCTGGCCTGCCACGCACAGACGGACACCATCGCCATTACAGGCACGGTGTACAACCAGCACACCCAGAAGCCCGAGCCCTTCTGCTTAGTGCAGCTGCTGCAGGACAGCGTGGCCAAGGCTGTGCGGGTGTGCGACGAGGAGGGGTTCTTCTTCATCGACAGCCTGCCGACGGGCAGCTACACGCTGCGCGTGGGCGTGGGCCGCGTGACCCTTTTCCAGAACGACTTCGAATTGCGCGAGTACGCCAACCTGAGCATCTACGTAGACACCCTGCAGCTCATCAACCTGCGCACCGTTTCCATCAACGCCCGCCGCTGGGTGCCGCCGATGCCGATGCACCGGCTGGAGGAGCAGCACCTGCTTATCTCCGACGCCGACGACTACCGCCTGTGGAACTTCAGCGGCAAGATGACCGGATCCGGCCCCGCCAGCGCCGACCTCTCGCGGGGCGACAACGCCGGCCTTCAATACCAGGCCGAAGTGGAAAAGAAGAAGTCCTACAACCACCTCTGGTACACCGCCCCCATCCCCGCCACGCCGCGCCGCAAAGCCCGCACCGCACCCTCCGACAGCACCGCCGGACCACAGAAGGATTGAAAAGACAAAGTCACGGCCGGGCATTGGCCCGGCCGTGACTCATTTGATGGGTGTTTTTTTTAGAACAGGCCTTCCAGCACCGCGTCGTCGACGAGGTTGGGAAGGGTGACCTTGAGGTCGGGGCAGATTTCCATGGCGCGCTTGATGGCGAACATGGCGCCTTCGTTGCGGGCCCAGGAGCGGCGGGAGATGCCGTTGTTGACGTCCCAGTGGAGCATCATGTGCAGACGACGGTCGGCCTCGGGGCTGCCGTCGAGCACCATGCCGAAGCCACCGTTGATGACCTCGCCCCAGCCTACGCCGCCGCCGTTGTGGATCGAGACCCACGTGGCGCCGCGGAAGCCGTCGCCGATGACGTTCTGGATGGCCATGTCGGCGGTACGGTTGGAGCCGTCGTAGATGTTGCTGGTCTCGCGGAAGGGGCTGTCGGTGCCGCTGACGTCGTGGTGGTCGCGACCGAGGACGATGGGGGCGCTGATTTCACCCTTGCGGATGGCCTCGTTGAAGCGGGCGGCAATCTTGGTGCGACCTTCGCAGTCGGCATAGAGGATACGGGCCTGGGAACCGACAACGAGGTGGTTCTCCTTGGCGCCGCGGATCCACTGGATATTGTCGTGCATCTGCTGCTGAATCTCGGCGGGAGCGGTCTTGGCGATTTCGCCCAGCACCTCCATGGCGATGTGGTCGCTCTTGTCGAGGTCCTCGGGCTTGCCGCTGGTGCAGACCCATCGGAAGGGGCCGAAGCCGTAGTCGAAGCACATCGGGCCCATGATGTCCTGCACATAGGAGGGATAGCGGAAAGCGGTGTGGTCGGCATTCCAGATGTCGGCACCGGCGCGCGAGCTCTCCAGCAGGAAGGCGTTGCCATAGTCGAAGAAGTACATGCCGCGGGCGGTGAGCTTGTTGACGGCGGCCACATGGCGGCGCAGGCTCTCCTGCACCTTCTCCTTGAAGAGTTCAGGCTGCTCGGCCATCATCACCTTGGCATCCTCGAAGGTGACGCCCACGGGGTAGTAGCCACCGGCCCAGGGGTTGTGCAGCGAAGTTTGGTCCGAACCTAAATCGACCCGGATATCCTCCTTGGCAAGGCGTTCCCACAAATCGACCACGTTGCCCACGTAGGCCATCGAGACGACCTCTTTTCGGGCTACGGCTTCGCGGATGCGGGGAATCAGGGCATCCAAATCGGTGTGCAACTCATCGACCCACCCCTGTTCGTAGCGTTTTTCGGCCGCCTTGGGATTGATTTCGGCCACCACGCTCACCACCTGTGAGATGTTGCCCGCCTTGGGCTGTGCGCCCGACATACCGCCCAGACCCGACGAAACGAACAACATACCGCGCGGGTCGGTCTGTCCCGCCCGGTAGCGTTTGCGTGCGGCGTTCATGACCGTAATCGTGGTGCCATGCACGATGCCCTGCGGACCGATGTACATATACGAGCCGGCCGTCATCTGGCCATATTGCGAGACACCAAGGGCGTTCATACGCTCCCAGTCGTCGGGCTTCGAATAGTTGGGAATCACCATGCCGTTTGTGACGACTACACGCGGAGCCTCACGGTGCGAGGGGAAGAGACCGAGCGGATGGCCCGAATACATAACGAGGGTCTGCTCGTCGGTCATCTCCGAGAGGTACTGCATCGTGAGTCGGTACTGCGCCCAATTCTGGAATACGGCACCGTTGCCACCGTAGGTAATCAGCTCGTGCGGATGTTGTGCCA
>CALGCG010000033.1 GCA_937884485.1 uncultured Bacteroidales bacterium | reverse complement strand
CCTATGAAGTCGGAGAAGGCATCATCTGGATGAAGAAGACCGGAATCCCTGCAATCGAGAAAAAAATCGGAAAAAATAACGTAAAAAGAATAAAATAGTATATATAACTCAAGAAAAGAGGGTAAACGATATGACAAAGAAGGTTTTAAGAAAACCGAAAACGGACTCTATTACCGTTTCGACAAGCAGAACCCCGATGGCCAACAAGTCCAGGAAGGCGATGTGCTGGTGGGCGAGATGACCATTCGCTTCGACTCCGTCGAAATCTTCTCCAACAAAGGCGAGGCTCGTCGCATTGCACAAGCCATCCCCAACTTCGAAATCAAAATCGGAGAAGGCCTTCTGATGATGCATGTGGGAGACGTGGCCACCTTCGCCATGGATGCCGACACTGCTGCCAAGTATGTGGACGCCAACATGATGCCCCCTGCCTATCAGCCCGGCAAAGGCCAGAAGCTCTACTACGAGGTGAGTCTACAGGACATCGTGACCAGCGAGGAGCTGGCCGAAGAGCAGGCCAACTTCCAGACCTCCATGGAAGAGCGCATGAAGAGCGAGCCTGACGACATCGCCGCCTACGTCAAAGAGAACAACATCACCGCCAAGCCCACTGCCGATGGCCTCTACGTCATCGTCAAGAAGCGCGGCAACGGTCCCAAGGTGGCCATGGGCAAGGAAGTGTCGATGAACTACACCGGCCGCCTGCTGGACGGCACCATCTTCGACAGCAGCGTGGAGAGCGATGCCCGCACCGGCGAGATCTACAACCCCCAGCGCAAGTATGAGCCTATGACCTACACCGTTGGCAAGGACAAACTCATCGAAGGATGGGAGCAGGGCGTCATGGGTATGCCCGAAGGCACTGTCCTCCAGCTCGTCATTCCCTCGGCCCTGGCCTATGGTCCCCGCCAGGCCAGCCCCATCATCCTCCCCTACTCTCCCCTGGTGTTCGACATAGAGATTGTTTCCGTTAAGTAAGAGAAGTTAAAGAAGTCAAGAACTTAAAGAACTTAAAGAAGATAAAGAAGATAAAGAAGATAAAGAAATTAAGACTGCAATAGGAGTTTCCGCAACAGCCGTAAGCATTTGTCTTGACTCCTCTAACTCCTTTAACTCCTTCACTTCTTTAACTCCTTTAAATCCCTTAACTCCTTTAACTCCTTTAACCCCTTTAACTTCCAAAGTCTTAAAAACTAAATTAATGAAGAATATCGTCATTTTCGGAGCCCCCGGTGCCGGCAAAGGCACCCAGAGCGATTTCATCGTGGAGCACTACGGCCTGACGCACGTCTCGACCGGCGACCTGCTCCGCAAGGAGATTGCCGAGCAGACCGAGCTCGGCAAACGTATCAAGAGCATCATGGATGCCGGCCAGCTGGTGAGCGACGACATCGTGGTGGAGATGATGGACAAGGCCATCGCCGCCGACACGAAGGGCATGCTCTTCGACGGCTTCCCACGCACCGTGGCCCAGGCCGAGACGCTGGACAAGCTGCTGGCCAAGTACGGCCGCAGCCTCACCTGCATGGTGCAGCTCGAGGTGCCCAAGGAGGAGCTGATGCGCCGTCTGCTGGAGCGCGCCAAGATCCAGGGCCGCGCCGACGACAATGAGGCCACCATCAACAACCGCCTGCAGGAGTACAACAACAAGACCCTGCCCGTGGCCCAGTACTACGCCGCTCAGGGCAAGCAGAAGGTCATCGACGGCCTCGGCACGGTGGAAGAGATCGCCGCCCGCATCCGCCAGGCCATCGGCTGATCACCACCGCCCTTTTTCAGAAAACATCCAAGCCTCCGCCGTTCCGTTCTCGGCGGAGGCTTTTGTATTTTTTTGACGTGCCGGCGGCACGTAATCCAATTAACCCCACACGAAACGCAGTGCCGTGTGGGGTGCAGCGTCGCATCCGCAGCGCCATCCTATTGGAAACCAGCCATATCCACAAAACCTTCAAAAAAAATTTCATTTTTTTTGTTACTTTTTTCTTATTTTTGCAACTAATTATAATAGAGGGCGACCTCGAAAGGACTAATCTCCCCAACCAAAGCAATCGAAAGGACAAAAAAATGGAATAGACACTGAATGAAACCCGACGAGCGCCAACAGACAGAATTCCTCCAGATGCTCAGCCAGTGCGAAGGCATCCTGATAAAGGTATGCCGTTACTTCACCCGCCGTCGCCCCTCCGACTTCCGCGACCTCTACCAGGAAATCGTCTGCACCCTCTGGGAATCATGGCCCGAATATCGGGGCGAGAGCGCCCCCGCCACCTGGATCACACGCATCGCCCTCAACGTCGCCGGTCAGGAAATACGCAAGCGCAAACGCATGCCACTCTTTGTGGAATACGACGAAAGCATCCACGACATCCTCTCCGACGAAGCCACCGACCTCCGCTACCAGCCCCTCTACCGTCTCATCGACAGCCTCCAGGACGACTACGACCGCAAACTCCTCTTCCTCTACATCGACCGTCATCCTCTCCGCGAAATCGCCGACATCACAGGCACCACCGAAGCCGCCGTCAAGCAACGCCTCTACCGCATCCGGCAACAGTTGATAGAAATAAAACAACAAGATACTGATTATGAGTAAAAAAATGAATATCTATCCGCCAAGCGAAAACCTACCAGATTTACCAGATTTCGCAGTAGCTGCGAAAGACGAGCACAGAGCGAACTCGTTTGCTCTGTCGAGGCAAAGCAGCGCAGACGAAGTCAGCGCAGCGCAGCAGGAGGATCCCTTCGCCGACCTCCAGTCCCTATGGGATGAGCAGTCCCGTCGCATCGACCACCTCCTTGCCGCCCACCCCGAGGCCCGGCCTGCCCGCCTCAACCTCCGGCACCGCCGCCCCTGGCGCCGTCGCGTCATGGCCGAATACCTCATCCTCGTCATCCTCAACGTCGCAGCAGGCATCTATACCCTCTTCGCCCTCCTGCCCGACCCCTACATCCTCATACGCATCACCGGCATTGTCCTCGCCTCCACCAACGCCTTCCTCGCCGTCTACAGCCTCTATTTCTTTTTCGTCTTCCGCCGTCACCATCCCGCCCGGGTCTCCGTCGCCCGCATGTCGCGCTTCATCCGCCGCATGCACATGGAGCCCCATTATGCGCCGCGTCCCGACGAGCACAGGAAATCCATAAGACATAGCGTATATGAGGCCAAACCCGCCGTACAAACTTCCAATTCGTCATTCTCGATTTTCAATTTCCCACAGGTCGCCGCCGCCAGCGCCACAGCCCTCGTCGTCCTCACCGCCGTATCCTGCTCCCCCGTCGGCGACGGACACGCCATGACCAAGGCCGACCGCGCCTCGCGCACCGTAGCAGTCGAGTATGTTGATTCAATAATCTCTCAGATATGAAACGTTTGCTCCACATAGGTCGCACACGTTTTCTCGCCTCGGCAAACAAGCGAGCTTGTCTGCACTCGGCTTATCGAAAACGCTCCTGGCTCATAACAATCATCATCTGCCTCGTCATCCTCGGGGGAGGTGCGGCCGTTCTGCTCCTTCCCCAGGTCGTCCCCTTCGACCAGTGCAGCGACGTGTACAAGCGTTATGCAAAGATGGATGGTGTTGATGCCACGTTTATAAAAGATTACAAAGTTAATGACACGGTCTTTGTCGATGTCACATTGATTGAGGCCAGGTCTGATTCTGCTTGGAATGTTCTGCTGCATGATTTCAACATTACTCCACCGCCTCGAGAAGTAATAGAAATAACCAGTGATGGTTGTATAGACATATGGGCTGCACCAAAGAAAGACTATTCTCTTCCAATGGATTCATTTCCATTAAATAACGACTTGATTGCCATATCGTGGACCGAACGTAGAATCAGCGTATTTTCCATTGAAACAATGCTGCAACTGCGTTCCCTGAAACGCAATCAATTTAAAGAAAGTATATCCAAGAGCCAAAACTTTAATTCTAAACAAAATGAACAATACAACTAAAATCACGGCACTGCTTTCAGTGCTGAGTCTGATGGCCGCAGGCTGTCAAAAAGAAAGTGTCACAGATTACGTGCCCGGAACATCATTTTCCGAGACATGCACTGTGTACACAGTGCAGTACGTCGTTGACGGCGTACTGCACCATGCAACGCTACATGGCAAGTCCGAACGTACGGATTTTTTCCGCCAGTTGTTTGCTATTGCAAAAAAAGGCCACGAGGTGGTTTTCTATGACGGTAGCAAAACAGAGAAATACGCTGTCACAAAGGAAGTTATACACTATTCAACAACAGATGAAGACGATGCTCTCGCATGGGCCGATAAGATGTATGATAATGGCTACAAAGTTAGAATTTCTTTTGATGAAGAAAAAAAAGTCTTTAATTGTGTGGCCTGGAAATAGATGAAATACTAACCGCAAACTCCCAATAGTGCAGTTTGCACAAGCCCATTAAGCCGTATGTATTTCATCTGACAAAGCCCCGCACAAGATTGGTGCGCCGTTGTGTCGGGGCAAAAAGAGAGGGTGCCGATGCAGGGAGAGTGTGATTGTATTTTGAAGCTCGCAACTCACTCTTCCCTGCCGTCCCGCACCCGAGGCATAGAGCAGTCGCTCCACACTACAGAAATAACGTGCATCGACTGACTTTATTGTGTGGAAGAAGAAAGTGTTGCACAAATCCACACAGCACCACTGCAACCGCAAAGACTCTCGCGACAGTAGAAACGCAACAAAAAAATAACAAAATGAAAAAGTATATATTGGCTATTACAGCCGCAATCATAGTGGCGGGAACAATAACTTTCGTTGCCTGCAATAAAGACAGCTCAACAAACAGTCTTGGAGAAACATCTATAGTTGCATCAAAAGGTTCATTCGGAACATTTGATGATGCGATAACAGCATTGACCTATTTCTACGAGGCATGTGATTATGCTTATGCCAGTGATTCTGTGCGGTTTATCCAATTGTGTAACAAAAACGAATTTGAGAATTTTTTTCATTTTATAGACATTGACTCCCTCTGGCTGGAACGAATGAATTATTATTTTAGTACCGAGTGGAAAGAGTACGACAAATGGAAATACACTCCATCAGACGAGGGTGAATTCTGTTGTCAGAACTGCGACACGGCTATCCTACCACGATTTGGAATGCTTGTGTCAAACACTCACGGTCATTTGGCCGAACTGATTCCTGGACTTCTGAATTCATCAGATAGGGATTATTTTGGCTATTGCTCAGGATTCTGTCATGGTCTTGGCTCAGCAAAAACTACTGTAATTTTAGGTATTTGCATAGGCGAATACTACATGAAAAGTTCGACTCCTTTCCTGCTTTCATTCAGTATAATTGATACGGTTTATTCAATTCAAGGACGTTCGAATAGTGATAGATTTCATGTTTCCATAATAAAAAACGGGAAAACGGAGCGCCATAACTTCATATATAATGACGACAATGATATTTCCTTTTATCGTATAAATGACGATTCTGTAAGAATGTCTTTCGAGCCTTTTTCTGAAGATTCAATCTATTTCATTCTTACAAATTTCAAAAGATCTGGAAATCATTTGAATTTCTCTGTCTGTATTAAAGATGGATATAATTTACCTTATTCGCTCTCTGGATCGGATGAATTTCTTGACGCTTTTTTTGTCTCGATTAATAGTAACTCACCAAAAGCTGCTCCTTCAATTGTTTTCCCAAATGGAGTCGCTCGTTTGGTCGGATCTACTGCGCTGCTCCGCACTCCTCAAGAGATACTTCCCCCGTTACCTTGGTATTCAGAAAGAGCTCGTTGGTGTATTGAGGAAATGTGCAGAAGAAGTGAAGAGTGTCATTATCAGAATGCAATGAATATTGTGACTATCCGTCATAACCACCTAACTCATGAAAATTGCTTCTTCGACTGTAGAAATCCATTAGCCCCTCCTCCCATTTTCTAAATGTTTTGTGTATTGCTCGCGTAAATGTTTTTTTTGCGAGCAATACACATTTTTTCATTTTTTTCAAACATAATAAATTATGGCAAACATTTTATCAAAAAAACGTCTATGTGTTATTGTGGGATTACTATCCCTCCCTCTTTTTTCAACAGCACAATCGTTAGGAGAATTCTCTGTTGCAAATGGACAAGGGTATTTATTATTTTATGATATTTTGGATACAACATATAATAAGGTATCCGTAAAAGGTGATCCGTATTCTTCTTCTGGTGGATATATTCAATACCCCGGGGTATTGAATATACCCGATACAGTAAGAAACAACGGCATCTTGTACCATGTTACAGCCATTTCAGATTATGGTTTTTCGCAACACATGGAAATCACATCAATTTTATTACCTTCAACACTTGTATCCATTGGCGATTATGCCTTTTACTGGTGTATCGGTATTTCAGAGCTTTTTATTCCTAGCTCCGTAGAGACAATTGGTCTTGGTGCATGTTTCCCCATTCCAAATATAATATATAATGGTTTTGCTACGGGAAGTCCATGGTATGCCCGCGCAATAAACGCATATGAAGAAGATAACCTTTTCTACAAAGATAGTACAAAAACATATCTTGCAGGAGCTCGCAAGGAAATATCTTCAGCAGTCATCCCTAATACGGTGGACACTATTGGAGCCCTCGCTTTTGGACTTTGTTTGAATTTAGAATCAGTTATTTTCCCGAATAGTATTGTCTCTATTAATCGACAAGCGTTTAGGTCTTGTCTCGCTCTAGAGCATATAAACCTTCCATCTTCTGTCAGAAAAATTGATGACGAGGCTTTCTTATTCTGCGGAACAAATGGTGGTTCTCTTACTATTGATAATGCGGCTGTTGCTATCGGTGCTGATGCCTTCGCTTTTTGCAACATAACTTCCATAGACCTTGGCAATCGAATACAATCTATTGGTAACAATGCATTTTCATATTGCACAAGGTTGCAATCAGTCAGCATTCCCGCGAGCCTTGAATCATTAGGGGATTCCGTTTTTTATTATTGCTTGAATCTGCAACACGCCGTTATCTTTTCTCCGATAAGCATCCTTCCGGATTACACTTTTTGTGCATGTACCTCACTGGAAGAGGTTGAAGTTTCCTCAACAGTATCAAGAATTGGGAATTACGCATTCGCCGATTGCTCAAGTCTTCCAACCTTGACAATTCCAGAATCTGTTACAGAAATGGGAGAGGCTGCTCTCGCTAATTGCACAAACATTCAAAGCATTCATTGCCTCAATACTACGCCTCCTGTAGCATATAGTAGCACTTTCTACGGTTGCAATAGAGATGCAGTTCTTCTTGTCCCATGCAACTCATCTATGAACTATATAAGTAACCCCAACTGGAACTATTTCGACAACATTGAGGAAGATTGTGAAAGCATTGAAGAATTAGGGTCTGATAGTGTAAGAATAATCTCTATCAATAATGCATTGTCTGTTTATGGTGCACAAGGGGCATCTTTGTATGTATTCGATGCTGTCGGCCGCCAATTATATCATAAGGCAAGTGTCACAGACATAGAAACCATCAACATGCCATCCGCAGGAGTGTACTTAATCAAAGTTGGCAGTTCACCTGCCAGGAAAGTAACAATAATACGGTAGTGGTCATCAAAAGACGGCATCTAAAAGAAAAAGTATGCATTTTATCTGGATATACCAAATCTCCTACCACGCTGTCATAGACTATCTCCGCAACCCCAATCACAAAGAATTCCAGTTCGTCTGCGACATCTACAGTTTGGAACCCAGTTGGGGAACCGTACTGAACATATAAGCATCATAGGAGATCCTTAGCCCCACCCAGTACCCAGGCAGAATTTGAGTAAAGGATGATTAAAAGGGGAGTAAATGGGGAGTAAAACCTATAAACTTACTTTTGATTTTGCCATATCGGAAATTTGTCGTATCTTTCACTTCGTATTAGATACTTCATTTCGGATATTTCAAAATAAATTTTGCCATATAACTCAACTTTCGTATCTTTCACTTCGTGTTAGATACTCCATTTCGGATATGTCAAAAAAAATTTTGCCATATCGCTCAACTTTCGTATCTTTGCATTTTGAAAATAGGACAAGCAATGACCTCTAACTTTGTAGACTACGTCAAGATACTGGTGCGGAGCGGCAAGGGCGGCGCGGGAAGTGCGCACCTGCTGCGGGTGAAATACAACGCCAAGGCGGGTCCCGACGGCGGCGACGGCGGCCGCGGCGGCCACGTCATCCTGCGCGGCACCACGCAGCGGTGGACCCTGCTGCACCTGAAGTACACCAAGCACGTCTTCGCCGAGGACGGCCAGAACGGCGGCGAGAACCTCTGCACCGGCCGCACAGGCAAGGACCAGATACTGGAAGTGCCGCTGGGCTGCGTCTGCCGCGACGCCGAGACAGGCGAACCCCTCGGCGAGGTGACCGAGGAGGGCCAGGAGCTGATCATCGCCAAGGGCGGCCGCGGCGGCCTGGGCAACGACCACTTCAAGAGCGCCACCAACCAGACGCCCCGCTACGCCCAGCCCGGCGAGCCCGCCGAGGAGCGGTGGGTGATTATAGAGCTGAAGGTGCTGGCCGATGTGGGCCTGGTGGGCTTCCCCAACGCCGGCAAGAGCACCCTGCTGAGCGTCGTCAGCGCCGCCAAACCCGAGATAGCCAACTACCCCTTCACCACCCTGGTGCCCAACCTGGGCATCGTGAAGTACCGCGACGACCAGTCGTTCTGCATCGCCGACATCCCCGGCATCATCGAGGGCGCCGCCGAGGGCAAGGGCCTCGGCCTGCGCTTCCTGCGCCACATCGAGCGCAACTCCATTCTGCTTTTCATGGTCAGCTGCGAACAACTGGAGATCGCCAAGGAGTACCACGTGCTGCTCGACGAACTGAAGAAATACAACCCCGAGTTGCTGGACAAGCAGCGCATCCTGGCCGTCACCAAGTGCGACATGCTCGACGAAGACATGCAGAAACAGCTGAAGCGCCACCTGCCCAAGGGGATTGAATGCATATTCATCAGCGCCGTCAGCGGGCAGAATATCCAGGAACTTAAAGATGCTATATTCAGAAAGTTGACCGTCCATAATTAAAGCAACGAACAACCTGTTTATGCCGGCAGGATGCCGGCGCTCCAAAAGTTGACCGCCCATGATTGAAGCATTGAACAACCTCGACACTCAGCTGTTCTACCTCATCAACCACCACCATTGCACGGCGATGGACTGGGTGATGTGGGTGCTGAGCAGCCGATGGAGCTGGCTGGTGGTCATCGTGGCAGGTTTCGGACTGACAACCCTGGTGCGCGAACCGCGCAAATGGTGGCTCGTGCTGGCCGCCATTGGGCTGTGCTTCCTGCTAGCCGACCAAGGATCGGTGCAACTCTTCAAAAACACCGTCTGCCGCCTGCGTCCATGCCATGCGCTGCCCGACGTGCACATGTTCCGCGAAGGCTGCGGAGGCCTCTACGGATTCATCTCCTCGCATGCCGCCAACGCCTTCGCCATAGCCACCTTCTTCTTCCTCCGCTACCGCCGCTGGCCCGGCATGGAGAAAGGAAAGGCGCTGATTGTGCCCATCTTCTTTGCCGCATGGGCCGTGCTGACCAGCTACAGCCGCGCCTACCTGGGCAAGCACTACCCCGGCGACCTGCTGTGCGGCGCCCTCTTCGGCATACTGGTTGGCATTTTAATCAACCTGTTTATCAACTGGATAGAAAAAAAGTTACAAAAAAACGAAACAAAAAAATGAATCTTTCGTTTTATATGACGTGCTTGCTTATTTCTATCTTTGATAGAGAAAGAAATGTGTTATTAGAGCGCCTTGCCACCTCTGGCAGGGCGCTTGTTTTGTTTTCTGACAAATGACAATACTGGACATACTACTGCTCATCCCCATCGGCTGGCTGGTCTTCGTGGGCTGGAAGAAAGGCATCATCCGCGAAGCCGCCACCCTGGCCGGCATCGTGGCGGGCATCTGGGCCGCCGTGCACCTGTCGCAACTCGTGGCAACCCTCCTGGGCCTCACCGGCGAAAGCGCCATTCTCATCGCCTTCTTCATCACCTTCGTCGGGGCGCTGGCGCTGACCTACCTGCTTGGCCGCGGAATAGAACGGATGGTGAAATCGGCCCACCTCTCCCTGGCCAACAAGGTCGTCGGCGCCGCCCTCGGCATGGCCAAGGCGCTGTGCATCCTCGCCGTCATCCTCAACGGCATCGTGCTCCTCGACAAGCAGGAGCAGCTCATCACCCCCAAGACCAAAGCCGACAGTTTCCTCTACAAACCGGTCTACTCCACCGGCAACCTCCTCATCTCCTCGCTGAAGGATTTCATCGAGGAACACCAGGACCTGCCATCGAAAATCGTCGGTGGCGGAAAGGAGGGCGAATGATTCTTGCCCCGATGCAAGGCCTCACCGAGGTGATGTTCCGCCGCGTGTACGAAGAGTGCTTCCCCGGCGCCATCGCCCTGGCCGTGTCGCCGTTCCTCTCGCTCACCCACGGCAACCTTGCCGACGCCTGGGACAAAATCGAGGACGTGCTGCCGGAGAACAACGCCGCTTCCATCCCCGTCATACCGCAGATTCTCGGCAAGGAACCCGACGAATTCATCGCCTTAGGTAACCGCCTCTTCGACCTGGGCTACAACGAGTTGAACTGGAACATGGGCTGCCCCATGCGCAAGGTGGCGGCCAAACACCGCGGCAGCGGCATACTGCCCTACCCCGACGAGGTGCGCACCATCCTCGACGCCGTGCTGCCCCAGTTGAAACCCCGCCTCAGCGTCAAGGTGCGCCTCGGACTGAAGAGCACCGACGACATCTTCCGCCTCATCCCCGTCCTCAACGATTATCCGCTGGCCAGCGTAACGGTACACCCCCGGCTGGGACGGCAGCAATACAACGGCCACCCCGACATGGAAACATTCTCGCAGGTGCTGCCGCTGCTCAAGGCCCCGGTCATCTACAACGGCGACATCCTCACCGGCGCCGACGCCCGGAGCATCCGCCAGCGCTACCCCCAGGTGGCCGACCTCATGGTGGGCCGCGGCGTCCTCTACCGCCCCACCCTGCCCCTCGACATCGCCAACCCCGACCGCGACAACGGCAACGACCTGCGCCTCGCAGCGCACTTCATCGAACGCCTGGTGCAGGAGATTCTTTCAACAATGCCCACCGACCAGGCACGCATACGGAAAATAAAAGAATACTGGTGTCTCGTATGGAAGTCGCTGCCCATCAGCGAGATGCAGGCCCGGCAGGTGCTCCATCAGGAGAAACTGACAATTGTTGAAAAAATGATTTGCGATTTGCTACAATAAAAATGACTTTTTTACGTAATATAGTGCAATGAAAAACATATACACATACTGCCTCCTGGCCCTGCTGCCCCTGCTGACCGCCGCCTGCGGCCAGCGCGAAGTGACCGACGACATGGCCGACAGCGTGAAACTGGAGCTGCTCGACCTAAACATCGAACAAGACCCCGACAATGCTGAACTCCTTGCTGCCCGCGCCCGAGTCCTTCTGAATCTGCATCGTACACAAGAGGCCTCATTCGACATTACCCGTGCCTTGCAGAACGACCCCAAAAATCTGGACTACCTGCTACTGAAGTCGGACATTTTCTTTGCCAGTGGAAATATTGAGGAAAGCTACCGCACGCTTGAAGAAGCTGAGCGCATGGCACCAGACAACAGGGAGGTGCAACTGAAACTTGGAGAGATTACTTTCTACAGCAGGGACTATGACCGCTCATTACGCTACCTTACAAATGTTACGGAAAGGGACGGCAACAACCGCACAGCGCTTTTCATGAAGGGATTCATCTACAAGGAAAAAGGCGACACAGCCAATGCCGTGCAAATATTTCGTCGCGTATGCGACAAATTTCCCGACTTTGCCCCGGCATACGAACAGCTTGGCGTGCTCTATGCATCGGTGAACAATCCGCTGGCTGTCGAATATCTTTCGACGGCGCTAAACCTCGAGCCATCGAACACAAATACAATGTATGCTTTAGCGTTATACTACCAGGACCGCAAAGAAATGGAAAATGCCGAAACCCTGTACCATCAGATACTCGACATTAATCCGGCCAGCGCTGATGCATGGCACAATCTTGGTTATATCGAGCTGTTTTTCTATCGTGACTATCCCCGTGCTATTGAATATTTTACCAAAGCATTGGAAAACAACAGTGAATACATCGAGGCTTATGCCAATCGTGGCAGCGCATACGAACTCAACGGAGATAAAACACAAGCACGGGCCGACTATGAGAAGGCGTTGTCCATCAATGCAACCTATCAACCTGCCCTCGAGGGAATGAAAAGAATAAAATAAAAAACAACATAATACCATCATAATTATGAGCACATTAAAAGGACGCAACCTCATCTCCATCACCGATTTCTCCAAGGAGGAATACATCCAGGTGTTGGACATTGCCGAAGGATTCGAGAAGAATCCGAAACAGAAAATCCTCAGTGACAAGGTTGTGGCAACGCTCTTCTTTGAGCCATCCACGCGTACACGACTGAGTTTTGAGAGCGCCGCCAACCAGCTTGGCGCCCGCATCATTGGTTTTTCCGATCCGGGCGGCACGAGCGTCCAGAAAGGCGAATCGTTGCATGACACCATTGTCATGGTCTCTTCCTACAGCGACCTTATCGTGATGCGCAACCCCAAAGAGGGCTCGTCGCGATATGCTTCCGAGGTGTCGTCAGTGCCCGTCATCAATGCAGGCGACGGTGCCAACCAGCATCCCACACAGTGCATGCTCGACCTGTACAGTATCCGCAAGACCCAGGGCACCTTGGAGAACCTGAATATCGCCATGGTGGGCGACCTCAAATACGGCCGCACCGTACACTCGCTGACTCAAGCAATGTGCAATTTTGGAGCCACATTCCATTTCGTGTCGCCACAGGAGTTGAAGATGCCCAGCAGTGTCAAGATGAGCGTCAAGAATGCCGGTTTGAAATACTACCAGTACACAGACCTTCGCGATGTAATCCCCACCGCCGACATCATCTATATGACCCGAGTGCAACGCGAACGCTTCCCGGATCCGATGGAGTACGAACGTGTGAAGGACAGCTGCATCCTTACCGCCGATATGCTCAAAGGCTGCAAGGAGAACATGCGCATCCTCCACCCCCTGCCCCGCGTCAACGAGATTACCACCGACGTCGACTCCACCCCCTATGCCTACTACTTCCAGCAGGCTCAGAACGGCGTATATGTCCGCCAGGCCCTCATGGCCGCCATCCTCGGCGTCAGATAGTATCAACATATCAATATAAAAATCATATCAACGTATCAACATATCAACGTCTTATGGAGAACAAGAAAGAAATGGTCGTCAGTGCTATCGAAAACGGCACCGTCATTGACCACATAGCCACCGAATCGGTATACCAGGTCATCCGTATTCTTGGCCTGGAAAAATATAAGGACGAAGTGCTCATTGGCAACTATCTCAGCAGTGAGAAACTTGGCCGCAAAGGCATTATAAAAATCAAAAACAAGCACTTCTCCGTCGAGGAGGTCAGCAAGATTGCCCTTGTGGCACCTTTTGCCTCCATCATCGACATCGAGGACTACAAGGTCGTGAAGAAATTCCGCGCCGAAATTCCTGACCACATCGAGAACTTCGTCCGCTGTGCCAACCCCAAGTGCATCACCAACGCCGAAGTGGTTCCCACCAAATTCGACGTCGTCGACAAGGAGAACCTCAAACTCCGCTGCCACTACTGCGAGAAGTTCACCACAAAGGAAACCATGAAGTTCGCTGAGTGATGAAGCGCTACTATATCGCCCTCGTTGCCATGGCCCTGCTGCTGGCGCTGGCCTCGTTCGTGGTCATGTGGACCGCACCGCAGGCTTTCCTGACGGTAATGCCGTTGTTGGCACTCTATTTTGCTGTGGTCACCGGCGTGCAGCACTACATTGTGCTGAAGAGCATGTACCAGTCGCCCCGGCGCTTCGTGCAGGTCTTCCTGGCCACCACCATCGCCACCCTCTTCGTCCACCTCGCGGTCTTCGCCGCCTACCTCTTCACCCATACAGCCCATGCCAAGCCCTTCGCCCTGGCATTCTGCATCGGCTTTGCGGCCATGATGGTGTTCGAAACCGCGGCCATGGTAATCACCATCGGCAACGAACGCAAGAAAAACCAGCAACAAAAGTAACCTTTTTGGTACCCGTTTTACCCCTTACAGCCCGTATCGATTGATACGGGCTGTATCGATTTAAGGCAACACCCTGTATCTCTGCCATATAAACACCCTTTCAACAACCCGTCAACACCCTACCATCTCCCCACCGTGGTGGGACTTGGGTAGGAGTTGGTAGGGAGTTGGTAAGGTTTTTATCGATATATGGTCCAAGCCGGGTGGCTACAGGTTGCCGGCGCGGCAGACGGTCATCAGCTGCGGGGCCAGGTAGCGGGCGGCCAGGCGTTGGAGGTCGGAGGGGGTGGTGGTGGCGAGGGCCTGGCGGAGGTTGTCGGTCAGGCGTTCGTCGACGTCGGTTCCGTGCATGTCGATGAAACGGGCCGAGCGCTCGAAGATGCCGTCCACGGAGCGGACAAAGTCGCCGGCGAGCACCGTGCGTACCAGGTCAAGTTCCTCTTCGGGGACCGGTTCGTCGACCAGGCGCTGCAGTTCGTGCAGTATTTCCTTTTCCGCCGCATCGACCGCGTTGCCGGCCACGTCGGCAGAGGTGTAGAAGACAATGGCACCGCGGTAGATCTGGGTGCGGGCGTAGATGCCGTAGGTGTAGCCCTTGTCCTCGCGGAGGTTGCTCATCAGGCGCGAGCCGAAGTAGCCTCCGAGGATGGTTACGAGGAGCATGAGCCTGGCGTAGTCAGGGTCGTTCCACGCAATGGGCAGCAGGCGGCCCACGTGCACAGTGGCCTGGACGGCGCCGGCGATGGGCATGTCGCAACGGCTTGGCGCCGAGACTGCCGGAACAGAAAGGACGGTTCTGGGAAGGTTGGCGCTGGGGGCATCGTGTCCGAAGAGGCCGTCAAGGGCCGCGAGAACGCTGTCGTCCACATGGCCGCTAAGCACCAGGGTGAGGTCACCCGCGCGGTGGCGTTCGCCATAATACTGTTTCACTACGTTGAGGTCCAGCCGGTCGGCGTCCTCGGGCACAGCATAGCGGCCCAGGGGATGGTCGGTGCCGAAGAGGGTGGCGTAGAAGAGGCGGCGGGCCATGTCGGCCGACTTGAGTTGCGAGGCGGCGATTTTCTGCTTGCGTTCGCGGCAGTAGATGTCGAAATCCTCCTCGGGGAAAAGCGGTTGGTGCACCAGGCCATCGAGCACGGGCAGGAGGTCGTGCAGGTGGCGCCGCAGGGTGTAGAAGCTTGTGCTGCAGTGGGTCACGTTGTTGTTGCTGTCCACGATGATGCCCCGGAAGTCGAGGAATTCGGACAGTGCGGCTGCCGACATGGTGCCGCCGGCAACGGTGTAGAGACGGTTGGCGGCGGCGGCGCAGAGGGCCTGGGGCTGATAGGCCGATCCGGACTCGGAGACAAGGTCGATTTTCACCAGCTCGGTGCTTTCCGAGGGAAAATAGAACATATTGCGGCCGTTGGCCAGACGGCGGCTGCGGGGCAGAAGACTGTCGGTCGGGGGAATGGAAATCATTAGAATAGAACGGTTATTTTAAAGTTCAGTTGGCGCGACGTCAGGTAGTTGGGCACCCGGCGGGGCAGGTTGTCGATGTCGGCCACCCAAAGATAGGAGACGACATTGCGGAAATTGAAAAGGTTGAAAATCTCAAGACCGACCTGAATATCCTTTATGTGTCGGAAGAGTTTCGTTTTGGCCAGTTTCTCAAAGTAGACCAGATGAACGGTGTTGCCCCAGTCGATGCGATAATACGACGGAAGGCGGAGCTGATCACCACCGTTGTTGCCAAAGGGTATAGCGATGGGTGTGCCGGTGGCATACACGAGGTTGAGGCTCATGAACCACCACGGCATATCGGGCACGTTGTCCTGTAGGAAGAGTTTGAAACTCAACCGCTGGTCTGTGGGGCGTGCCAGCCATCCCAGTCCATCGCCTTCGATGTCTTCCTGGGTCATCATCAGCGACAGACTGGCCCACGACTCGAGGCCATCGACCAGTTTGGCGTTGAGCCTCAAGCTCAGTCCAAGGGTATAGCCCACGGCGGTGCGGTCGGGCATGTAGCGCAGGCGCAGGTTGTCGAGGGTGTATGGAATGAGGCCTGTGAGGTACTTGCCATAGAGGTCGGCAGTGAAGGAGAATGGCTTGTCCCAAAGCTTGAAACGCCAGTTCATTGAGGTCGTCAGCTGGTAGGAAGTTTGCGGCATGGCGCTGGGACAGAGGCTGCCGTCGTCGCGGCGATACTCGCGGTAGAACGGTGCCTGCCGATAGATGCCTGCTGCCATGCTGAAGAGCATGTCCTGTTTCATGAGGGGCTTGTACTGCACACTGGCCCTGGGGCTTACCATCCATCTGGGGCCAAAAGAGATAGTGGTGTCGTGAGTGTCGAATTCGCTGCCGTAGAGGTGTCCGCGCAGTCCCAGCAGGACATCGATATCGCTGCCCCGCTTGGTATAGAACTGCAAATGGCGCTGCACATAGGCCATGCCGCGAAGGGTTCGCATGGCGTTGACGCTATTGGCATAATGCTGCAGCTCAGGTGCCAGAGGCACATTACTGCTGTCGCCGAAAGGCAATATGACGCTCGGCAGCGTGTACCCCGAGGAGTCCACCCACTTCCATTCGCGCAGATAGTCGTCAATCTGCTCCATCTGCAGCTTCATGCCCATGGTCCAACTGCCATGTCGGGCAAACCGCAGAGCGGAGAGGTCGAGGGTGGCGATGTCGGTAATCAGACGGTTGCGAGCATGCTCCAGAAAAGTGCCTACACCGCGGTTGAAGCGCGAGGTGTCATCGGTACTCTCGCCGGTTTCTATCTGGTACAGCCAGTACTGGCTCTGCACATCGTAGCGTTCGCTCTCGTTGATGTGCTGAAAAGAGAGCGTGGGGGTAACTTCCCATTCGTCGTTGGGACGCCAACGTGCCTTGAGGGCACCGAGCAGGGTGTTGTACCTGTCCTGCTCCTGTCCGTCGAAATAGATGTCTATCTCCATGCCCGGCTGCATGGCACTGCCAAAGGCCGTGGTACGGCTTTCGGGCACAAGGCCATAGACGTTGTTGGTGGCCACGGCCAGGAAACCGAGGTCCAGGCGACTGTTGACGCTGTAGGTCAGCCAGGCCTGCAGGTCAGTGTAGCGGGTGGTGTAGCTGCCACGGGTGTCCATGCTGCCAAGCACATACTGGTTGTTGTGGTGCCGCAGTCCGATATTGTAGTCAAAGCGGTTCCCCACCCTGCCTGCCACATTGGCCGATGCGCCCAGCAGACTGACGCTGGCTTTGCCTTCGAAATATCCATTCACAGGGCCGGAATGGTATCCGATGGTAAGCACAGAAGAGAGCCTGTCGTCGTAGTTGGCTCCGAATCCGCCGGGTGAGAAGTTCACCATATTGGCCATGTCAGAATTGATAATGCTCATGCCTTCCTGCTGCCCACTACGGATAAGCATCGGACGGAATATTTCCACATCGTTGATGTACACGAGGTTTTCGTCGAATGAGCCTCCGCGGACGGAGTACTGGCTGGAGAGTTCGTTGTTAGACTGCACGTCGGGCAGCAGTTTGATAACCCCCTCCACTCCGCCGGTAGGGCCTACAACATTCTCCAGATGTTGCACGTCGACACCTGTGAAGGTGGGCTGGCGGGTGACATCTTCACTGATAACAACTTCCTGTAGATTTGTGGCCGAGGGTTTTAAGGCCACATCCAACTCGGTGCGCACATCACGTCTCACACGGTAACGCGCCGTTTCATATCCTGTATGGGAAAATTGCACCGTAATACTGTCACTTCCTTTCAGCGGCAGCCGGTAGAACCCCTTGGCATTGGTGGTGGTGCCAATGGATAGACCCGGAATACCGACGTTGACGAATTCCAATGGCTGACCGTTTTTAGAATCCGTCACCACGCCTTCCAACACTCCTTGGCCGACAGCCAATGATGGTAATAGTATTGATAGTATATAAAAAAGAAACCGTTTCATTGCCATAAATAACAATGAAACGGTTTTTTTATTGTGCATTGTGCACTATTTCTTTTTATTTCATCAGCTGATCGACACGGGCTTTGGCGGCGTTGGACTCGTTAAGGCGGTCCACATGTGCGTAGGCAGTGCCAAGGGCGACGAGCACGTTGATCAGGTTGGGGCGCTGGGCGTTCTTGAATTCGCCTTCGGGCAGGCCGTCGATGTAGGCCACAGCCTTCTCGAGGTACACGATGGACTGGCCATAGAGGGTCTTGGCTTCAGCGTTGAGTTTCTCATAGAGAGCAGCCTTCTCGTCGTCATAGTCAGCGGCGAAGGGGTCGATGGCGTTGGCGGCATTGGTCTTGTCGGCAGCGCGGTTGAAAAGCATCTTGCCCATACCAAAATTGGCACCGAACTGTTCCGGCTTAAGCAGCAACGACTGGCTATATTTAGCCTCTGCTCCTTCATAGTCGGCCACACCCTCGCCACTCAGCAGGTCGCCAGTCTGCACCAGCACATCGGGATAGATGTTCACCGAATCCTTCGTCATCTCAAGGGCAGTGTTGATATCTTCCTTGCCTTTCTCAACATTGTTGGCAATGAGATAGCCCGTTGCACGCAGCAGATAGGCCTTATAGTCATCCTTGCAGTTCTTCACATAATTGGAGGCGACTTTCATAGCCTGTGCGTTGTCCTTCTCGGCCACGCTGATACCGAAAAGCGTCACATATACATAGTTGATATTGGTACGCTTGCGGGTCATCGCATTGAAATACTTCTTGATGTTGGCAGTGTCACGGGTGGCGACAGAACTCAGTCCGGCGATGTACGAGGCATCGAGGGCGTATTTCGTATTGCCGGAATTATTGAAGCACGTAATCGATTTCTCACACAGCGGCAATGTGTTGGCATAGTCTTTGGCCTCATAAGCCTCGCTTGCCTGACGATAGTATTCATTGCCAAGATAGCTAAACACTCGATTCACCTCTTCGACATACTCGTTTTTGGTGTCCAAGCGCTTGCACTCGAGGGCGGCATTGAAAGACTGCTCTGCCCAGTCGGGGGCCAAATTCTTGTACTTGGGCTTTTTGCTCTGGGCATCGCCTCCAATCTGAGAATAGATAAGAGCCTTGAAGCACCAGGTCTTGGCATCGTCTTTCGTGCTCTCGTGCAGGCAGGCTGCATCAATCTCAGCTTTCGCCTTGTTCAGATATCCTTTACGCATATCCTGAAAAGCACTGGAAACATTTAGGGACTGGGCTCCTGCCGTCATGGCGAATGCGGCAAACGCAGCAGTCATCATCATTTTCTTCATTTTCATATTGATATTGTTTTTGGTGTTTTTATTCTTCGTTTTGATTATTAGTATCGGTTGTTTCGAGATTATTGCTCTCCGGGACAACATTTTCTTCGTTGGCTCCTTCAACCTCGGGCTGTTCCTCCTCGTTGTCGGTAGGCACCTTGGTGATGGATGCTATGTAGTCCTTGCCGCGCAGGTCGATGAGTTTCACGCCCTGGGTGGCACGTCCGAGCACACGCAGGTCGGCCACCTTCATGCGGATGGTGATACCACTGCGGTTGATGATCATCAGGTCGTGGTCGTCGGTGACGTTGGTCACAGCCACCAGTGCACCTGTCTTCTCCGTGATCTGCATAGCTTTGACGCCCTTGCCGCCACGGTGGACGGTGGCACGGTAGTCCTTCAGGGCCGAACGCTTGCCGTAGCCGTGTTCGGTGACCACAAGCAGATTCTCCTCCTCGCTGGGCAGGCAGAGCATCTCGATGGCGGCATCGTCGTCGCCGTCAAGGTCCATACCCTTCACACCCGAAGCACCGCGGCCCATGGCGCGGAACTCTTTCTCGGGGCATATCATCACCTTGCCCTTCTTCGAAGCAATGAGCATATAACTCTCGCCGTCAGTCAGACAGGCGGTAAGCAACTCGTCGCCTTCGCGGATACCGATGGCTATGATACCATTGGTACGCGGACGCGAGTAGGCTTCCAGCGAAGTCTTCTTGACGATGCCGTTCTTCGTGCACATGACGATGTAGTGGTTGCCAACATACTCACTGTCACTCAAAGTTTCCACATTCACGTAGGCTTTCACCTTGTCGTCCGGCTCAATATTGATGCAATTCAGTATCGGACGGCCCTTGGTGTTCTTCTCGCCCTCGGGCACCTCGAAGGCACGCATCCAGTAGCAACGGCCCTTCTCGGTGAAGAACAGCAGGTAGTTGTGGTTGGTGCAGGTGAAGATGTGCTCCACGAAGTCCTCGCTGCGCACCGAGCTGCCCTTCGAACCCACGCCGCCACGGGTCTGTGTGCGGTATTCGGTGAGGGGTGTACGCTTGATGTAGCCCTTGTGGCTGATGGTGATGACCACCTGCTCGTCGGGGATGGTGTCCTCCACGCGGAAGCCGGCGGCGTCATATTTAATAATGGTACGGCGGTCGTCGCCGTATTTCTCGCGCAACTCTTGACACTCCGCTTTGATGACCTGCATCAGCACGTTGTGGTCGCCGAGGATTTCCTTGCAACGCTCGATGAAACGTATTTTCTCGTCGTATTCGTCCTGCAGTTTCTGATGCTGCAGACCCGTGAGCTGGGCCAGGCGCATGTCAACGATGGCACGGGCCTGAATCTCGCTGAACTGGAAGCGGTCCATCAGTCCCTGACGGGCCTCGTCGGGAGTCTTGCTGGAGCGGATCAGGGCCACAATCTCGTCGATGATGTCGATGGCGCGCAACAGACCCTCAAGGATATGGGCACGCTTCATGGCCTCGTCCATCTCGAACTGGGTGCGGCGCGTGACCACCTCCTCGCGGTGCTCCACAAAGTACTGTATCAGCTGTTTCAGGTTCAGCAGCTGCGGACGGCCGTGCACCAGGGCAATATTGTTGACGGCGAAGCTCGACTGCAGCTCGGTAAGCTGGAAGAGCTTGTTCAAGATAACATTGGGAACCACATCGTGACGCAGCACATAGACCACACGGATGCCGTCCTTATCGCTCTCGTCGCGGATATCCAGTATGCCCTCAATCTTGCCTTCCTTCACCAGGTTGGCCGTCTTCTTGATCATCTCGCTCTTGTTCACGCCGTAGGGCACCGTCGAAGCCACGATGAGGTTGTGTCCCTTGGCGTCTTCTTCAATCTCGGTGATGGCACGGATAATGATGCTGCCGCGGCCTGTCGTGTAGGCCTCGCGCACACCGTTGTAGCCATAGATGATGCCTCCCAACGGGAAATCGGGGGCCTTCACATATTCCATCAACTGCTCGATGGTGATGTCGCGGTTGTCGATGAAAGCCATGCAGCCGTCCAGCACTTCGCGCAGGTTGTGCGTCGGCATGTTCGTGGCCATACCCACCGCGATGCCGTTCGAGCCGTTCACCAGCAGGTTAGGTATCTTGGCCGGCAGCACCGACGGCTCCTCACCCTCGTTGTCGTAGGTGGGCACCATGTCCACAGTGTTCTTGTCGATATCGGCCACCAGCTCGTTGCTGATCTGTTTCAGGCGTGCCTCGGTGTAACGCATGGCTGCCGGCGAATCGCCGTCGATGGAGCCAAAGTTACCCTGGCCGTCCACCAGCGTGTAGCGCATCGACCAGTCCTGGGCCAAGCGCACCAGTGCGCCGTAGATACTCGAGTCGCCGTGGGGGTGGTACTTACCCATCACGTCGCCGACAATACGCGCCGACTTCTTGGTAGGAGTGTTGTAGAGAATGCCGTTCTCGTTCATCGAATAGAGAATGCGGCGGTGCACCGGCTTGAAACCGTCGCGCACGTCGGGCAATGCCCTCGCCACGATGACCGACATGGCATAGTCGATATAGGCCGTTTTCATTGTGGTCTCGATATCGACCCTTGTGATTTTTTCGTTTTCAGAAACCATCAGTCGTTCTTTATTATTTTATATTATTGTATTCTAATTATTTATTGGCACAGCACAGCTGCACCTTAAAAAACAAAGATACGATTTTTTTTTCATTCGGCAGCAACCTTGGCATAAAAAATTTATCAACACCCTCCCCCACTCCCTCCTAAAACGGCAACTCCCATCCGCAAACTAACAACTCCTTGTTGATAATAATCTTTGGCACAGAAGTTGCAATAGGATTATTTGTTGTAATTTTGCAACCCGAAAACCAACATCATGGAAGCAAACCTTAGCGAAAATACAAAGAAAGCCATTGCCTTCAGCCGCGACGAGGCCATACGTCTCAAAAACGGCGGCATAGGCGTCGAACATCTTTTCCTCGGCATGGCCCGTCTGCCCCAGTGCTCCGCCATGACCATGCTCGCCACCCTCGGCGTCAACACCGCCGCCCTCCGCGAGCGGCTCGAAAGCCAGGTGTCGCAGGCCGGCACCGACATCCGCTATGCCGAAGACAGCGAGATCCCCATGCTGCGACAGACCGAGAAGATACTCCGTCTCAGCTACCTCGAAAGCATCAAACTCAAATCCTCCGACATCCGCACCGAGCACCTCATCCTCGCCATGCTGCAGGAAGGCGACAACCTCGTGGCCAACCAGCTGGTGAAAGCCGGCGTCGACTACGACCGCTTCGCGCGCCTCGTACGCAACGACAGCGGCCTCGAACCCGGACGCATGCCCGACTTCAGCAGCCAGACCTCCGACGACGACAACGACGACGCCTTCGCCGACCCCGTCCTCGAAAGCGGCAAGCAGCAGCCCGCCTCCGGCAAAAGCAAGACCCCGGCCCTCGAAAACTTCGGCCGCGACCTCACCCAATTGGCCCAGGAAGGCAAGCTCGACCCCATCGTCGGACGACAGAAGGAGATGGACCGCATAGCACAGATCCTCTCCCGCCGCAAGAAGAACAACCCCGTACTCATAGGTGAGGCGGGTGTGGGCAAGAG
>CALGCG010000032.1 GCA_937884485.1 uncultured Bacteroidales bacterium | reverse complement strand
TAGTTCTTATATACTGTATATAGGAACTATATAAGAACTATATAGGAAGTATATAAGAAGGGCCGAAGTGGGGGCGAAGCGGGGGCGAAGAGGGGGCGAATCGGGTAGGAGGCGGGAGTGCAAAAAAAAAGCCCCGCAGGGGAGGCCCTGCGGGGGTGTGGGGGTGCACGGTGTGCGTGATTATTTCAGCAGTTCGCGTACTTTCTCGATGATTTCCTCTTCGGCACCGGGCAGGTAGCCTGTGTGCTGCCAGACGATTTCGCCTTCGCCGTTGATGAGGTAGGTGTAGGGCGGGTTGGAGCCGGCGTTCATGGCGCGGGCAAAGTCGCGGTTCTGGTCGAGGTAGACTTCAAAGGGCCAGTCTTTGCCTTCGACGTGGGGTTTGACGCGGTTGGCGGAACGGGCGTCGTCGATGGAGACGGCGACGAGTTTGACACCGGTCTCTTCCTGCCATTCTTCGTAGACTTCCTTGATGGTGTTCAGCTCGAGGTTGCAGGGCTTGCACCAGGTGGCCCAGAAGGAGATGATGATGGGTTTGCCGTCGTTCTGGATGACGGAGGACTGGACGCTTTGGCCGTCGATGGTGCGCAGGGTGATGTTCTGCGGGAGGGTGGCGTTCTGGGCGGCGAGGCTGCCGGCGAAGAGAAGGCCGAGGACGGCGATAAGAATCTTTTTCATGACTGTTTTTTTAATTTTCGTATTGATTGATTTGTTCCTTTATGTAGCTTATAACTCTTAACTCATAACTTTTTTAGATTTGTACCGGAAGGTGGTGTTTTATTGCAGCGAGGGCTGCTTGTTCCTGCTGGATGAGGGCGGCGGTGAAGGGGGTGTCCTCGTGGTCGTCCACGTCGTCGCGGAGCTGGAAGAGGCGTCCGTAGTGGAGCCCGAAGTCGTAGTAGTCGGGGTTGCCGAGGGCGCAGGCGCAGGCGAAGAGGGAGGCCGTTTTGCCGTCGATGATGCGGAGGTAGGTGGACGAATCGGGAATCAAGGATGCGGAATTAGTGGTTTGCAGTTGCAGCAGTTCGGCCTGGACCATGGTGGTGACGGTGCGGTTGACGAGCGCGGCGGCGTCGGGGTCGTTGACTTCGTGGAGGATGGACATGACCTGCGCGAGGAGGTAGTCGCCGGCGAGGACGGCGGCGGAGTTGCCGAAGCGTGCGTTGGCCGAGGCTTGCCCCCGGCGAGAGTCGGCGTGGTCGATGACGTCGTCGTGGAGGAGGGATGCGTTGTGCAGCATTTCTACGGCCACGGCGAGGAGGGTGGTGCGGCGGCTCTCGGCCTGGCCGAGGGTGTCGGCGGCGAGGAGGAGGAGCCGGGGACGCAGCATCTTGCCCATGTGCGCGGTGATGTGCTGCTCGATGAGTGCGAGCAGCGAGCCGTCGGTGAGCGAGAGGAGGCGGAGGTATTCGTTGCGGACGTCGGCGAGTCTAACTTCTAAATTCATTGTAGAGGGTGGAGAGTTTGTTGGTGAGGGTTTTGGAGGCTTTGACGAGCGGTAGGCGGAGTATGTTGGTGATGGAGCCCTGGATTTCGAGGAGGGCTTTGATGCCTGTGGGGTTGCCTTCGTCGAAGATGGCGTTCATCAGGGGGAGCATCTTCATCTGCAGGGGGAGGGCCTTCTTGAGGTCGCCTTTGAGTGCGAGGCGGACCATGTCGGACATCTCCTTGGGCAGGGCGTTGGCCATGACGGAGATGACGCCGTCGGCACCGAGGGCGAGGAGGGGGTAGGTGAGGGCGTCGTCGCCCGAGATGACGCGGAAGCCGGCGGGGCGCTGGCGGAGGATCTCCATGGCCTGCTGGATGTTGCCCGAGGCTTCCTTGATGCCTATGATGTTGGGGCATTCGTGGGCAAGGGTGAGGGTGGTTTCGGCGGCGAGGTTGACGCCGGTGCGGCCCGGGACGTTGTAGATGACAACGGGCACGGGGGAGGCTTCGGCCACCGAGCGGTAGTGCTGCAGCAGGCCGCGCTGGTTGGGCTTGTTGTAGTAGGGGGTGACGGAGAGGATGGCGCTGATGCCGTCGAAGTTGGTGCCGGCAATGGTGTCGGTGAGGTTGAGGGTGTTGTTGCCGCCGAGGCCGAGCATGATGGGGAGGCGTCCGGCGACGGTCTCGACAATGAATTCCTGCACGGCGGCGCGCTCGGCGGTGGTCATGGTGGCGGCTTCGGAGGTGGTGCCGAGGGCAACGATATAGTCCACGCCGGAGGCGATGATGTTCTCTATGAGGGCTTCAAGTTTGGTGAAGTCGACGGTTTCTTGTTGGCGGCGGAACGGCGTGATGAGGGCAACGCCGGTGCCGGTGAATATGGGTTGTTTCATTGTTTTGTTTGTTTATTTTTTAATCATACCGAGGTATTCGATGACGTTGTTGAAGAAGTTTTTGAGTTCGACACGTCCGTCGCCGCGAATGATGAGGTCGAAGATTTCGGTGGGGTCTTCGGAGGGTGTGGCGTAGACGACCTTGAGGCTGGCGGGGGTGCGCAGGGCCAGGTACTGGGAGAAGAAGTTCTCTTCGCCGATGGTGTCGATGAGCAGGTCGTAGGTGTTGGAGGCAAATTCCTGGATGGAGCTCCAGGAGGGGAGCCCCCAGAAGTTGAGGTCGGTCTTGGAGCGGCAGATGGTGGTGGCCTGGTGGGTGACGACGAAGTTGATGTCCTGCTCCTGGATGGCGATGATGTGAACTTCCTTGCCCTGGTTCTCCATGACTTTGGCGAAGTGGTTGAGGATGTTCCAATTCTGCTCGCTGTCGAGACGGCAGATGACGCCGATGGTCTTTATTTCCTGTATGTTCTCGATGCGTTTGTCGCGCGGGGCTGCTTTAAGGTCGCGGATGATTTGCTTGCGTCTGAAATTTTTGATAAAGTCCAGCATATTCTTTTTCAACTTTCGGTTTCTATTTCGATTATTGATTTTCAAAGAGGGTGTGTTGTCGGTAGAGGGAGAAGGAGCGGCGGTGGAGCGGCGAAGGGCCGTGCTGCTCGATGGCGCTGAAGTGGTCGGCGGTGGGATAGCCTTTGTTGCGGTCCCACCCGTACTGTGGGTATTGCTCGTGGAGGCGGAGCATGATTTCGTCGCGATGGGTTTTGGCGAGGATGCTTGCGGCGGCCACGGGCATGTATTTGGCGTCGCCTTTGACGATGCACTGGTAGGGGAGAGAGGTCTCGTTGTAGAATCGGTTGCCGTCGACGATGAGGAACTCCGGGAGGCAGTGGCCCAAGGCGGTGCCGCCGGCGGTCACCTGGGGGCTGTCGATGCCCAGCAGGGCGTTGGCGGCGAGGCACATGGCATGGGTGGAGGCGTGGAGGATGTTGAGGCGGTCGATTTCGTCGGCGTCGACCACGGCGACAGCCCAGGCCAGGGCCTGCTGCTCGATTTCGGGACGCAGGAGGTTGCGCTTATGCTCGGAGAGCTGCTTGGAGTCGTTGAGGAGGGGGTTGGTGTAGCTGGGCGGCAGCACCACGGCAGCGGCCACGACAGGCCCTGCCAGCGGTCCGCGTCCCGCTTCGTCGCATCCCGCCTCGATGCGTCCAGGTATGATATTGCGCTCTAACATAGTATGGCGGCAGCGATGATTAATAAAAGGAGAAGGTCGTAGAGGTGGCTGCGCCACGCCGAGCGGTTGCCCTGACGGTTGTTGCGGGGCCTGAGGGTAAGGCGTTGTGTGGTGCAGAAGGTGAAGGGGATGGCGAGGAACTGCATGTTGACAGGGAAGACCTGTCCGAGGGGCAGCATGGCCAGGGCGGCCAGGGTGACGAGCATGATGGTCGTCGCATTTTTCTGCCATACGACGGTCTTCTCGCCCAGATGGCGCCACACGATGAAGAGGCTGATGGCAAAGGCCACCAGGAGGAAAGCGTTGGCAACGGCCGGGAGCGGCTCGATGGCGCCGACCGAGAGGCTGATGGAGTTGAAGTCGTCTGCTATGTCGGTGAAACTTTCCAGCAGTCCGTCGGTGAAAAGCAAGATGGACCACAGGAACAAGTAGGGGGCCAGAATGCCGAGCAGGAAGACCATCCAGTCGCGCCAGCTGTAGAGCCGGTAGTTGATGGCAATCAGCAGGTAGGCCACAATAAGGGTCAGCGACGGCAGATATACCATGGAGGCAATGCCTATGAGGGCTGCCGCTCCGAAGATTTTGTCTGCCGAGACGGTCAGGAGTGTGCTGTGGAGCATGAGCAGCCTGACTACGGCGATGGCTATGAGCGACGCCAGCAGGACAGGCGACAGGGATGAGGTGGTGGCGCTGGCGGCAGTGATGAAAAGCAGTGTCGGCAACAGGCTGTTCTGCGAGGCCAGTCCGGCTTGGGTGAGCATGAGGTTGAAGAAGAAGCCCGCCAGCACTACAAGCAGCATGGCCAGGCAGACCGAGAAGAAGGGCGAGAGGTGGAGGCTGCAGAGAAGGTCGTAGAGGGGCGCAAAGCGGCTTGCGGCAACCATGGGTTGCGGGTCGGCAAGGGCTTTCATCCACAGCAGGGCTGTAGCCACTATAATGAAGGCTACCTGAAAGACCGTGTTTTTCTCAAACAGCTTGAGCATCGTTGATGCGGATTGGAAGGATTAGCGTACGATGAGTTTCTCGGTGCGGCTGCCCACGCGGAGGATATATACTCCCGGTGCCCAGCCGTCGATGTTGAATGTGATTTCCTGGTCGACAGGTGTCTGTATCATTAACCGTCCGTCGACGGAATAGACTTTCAGCGTCTGGCGTTCACCGCAGAGCGTTTTCAGCGTGACGGTGGAGCTGGCTGGGTTGGGGTAGACTTTGAGGGGGGTGCGGAGGTCTTCAACTTGGTTGATGCTGACCCTGCTGAGTGCTTTGTTGACGGCGCGGAGGGCGTCGATCTTGCCCCATCCCCAGCGGAGGTCCATGCTGTCGCGTTCCACCAGCGGGCCGGTGATGCTGTCGTTGCGGGCTGTGGTGAAGATGATGTCGCGAATCTCGTCTACACTGAGTTGGGGATTGGCCTGGAGAATGAGGGCCACGATGCCTGTGACGGCGGGGCTTGACATGGAAGTGCCGCTCATCTCACCCCAGATGTAACGCTGTCCCAACACTGTGGCCGACATGCTGGCGGAGTAGTTTTCGTCGGTCCAAGCGCTGATGGACGAGACTACATCCACTCCCGGAGCGGAGATTTCAGGTTTCATGACGCCATTGATCAGCGGACCGCTGCTGCTGAAGTCGGCAAGGTTGCCATAGAGCATGTTCCCCGTAACGCCGTGGACGCGGTCGGCCCTGTGGGCTGCCACCGCAATGCATTTGGCAGCACAGGCAGGCTCGCTGACACCATACAGCACATCGCCGAAGGAGAAGCCCTCATGGTTTCTCGACGAGAAGGAGCACCCTTCGTTGCCGGCATGGTTGTCCTTGTCGGCAAGGTTCCAAGCGTGGACGGTTCCGTTTGCGGCGGTGATGAAGAGCTGGGTCTGGCGCATCGTCTTGCGGACGTCGAGCTGAATGTGCGGACGATGGTTGAAGGGGTTGCTGTGTTCTATCATGATGCGGTAGGCCACGCGCTCGTAGCCACAGTCCAGGGTGTCGTAGATGACGGTATCGCCGGCAGCTGTATTGTACATAGGTGTACTCCAGAACGTGGTGTCGTTTTCCCATATACGGATGCCGGCCTCGAAGTCATGGTTCTCCTCGCCCCACATAATCAGCACTTGTCCGGCCTCGCGGATGCTATATATCTCGCTTGCGCGGAGGGCGACGGTGCGCAGTGTGTCGACGGTGTCGTTGCTGAAGGTTTTGCTGATATGGAACGGTATGCTCGAGCGGCCGTTGTTGCCGCCGCTGGTGACGAACACCGTGCCTTCCTCTGACCATGCGTTGATGGCCTGGCTGAGCAGGGACGTGCCGTCGAGGGTGCTGAAGGAGTACATACCCCAGCTGCTGTTGACCACCAGACGGCGCGAGCTGTCCTGTGCCACCTGGCGCATCCATGCCACAGCATCCATCCATGCACTCTCGCCCAAGTCGAACGAGCAGAAGAGCAGCCGCGCATAGGGAGCCTGGCCCACGTGCTTCTCTTTGTAGCCTCTGCCGGCGCTGATTCCGGCCACATGGGTGCCGTGGGTTCCGTAGCCGTAGAGGTTCGAGGTGTCGCCCTTGGCGGCGAGCAGGTCATGGCGACCGCTAATCAAGGTTCCATAGTCGAAACCGGCCGGGGCGGGGCCTGCCGTGCGGAAGTGGTCCCACGCCATGTCCAGACGGAAGTTGTGGCTTTTGATGTGGTTGTAGTTGGGGTGTGTGTAGTCAAAACCCCAGTCTGTGATACCGATGTAGACGTTCTTTCCTGTAAAGGTGGTGTCTGTGGCCCACTCCAGGCCCCAGCCGTTCTGTACGCTGTCGGTGCGGGTGTCGAAACGGGTCTTGTCGCATTCGGGCTGGGCAATGCGGTGCGAGATGCTGTACTGCAACACCTGTTTCTCGCTCTCCAGCAAGGGCAGGGCCTCCACGGGCACGCGCATGGTCACAATCTGGCCTGCCTGGGCTCCGAAAACGATGCCGGCTTTCTCGAAAACTCCGCGGTCGAAGTTCTCGGCCATCTTCGCCAGCATGTTGATATGGGTTGCGCCGGCTGCAATTTCCTCGGCTACCAGGGCCTTTGTATCGATGGCGCATTTCTTCTCCTGCGCCTGAGCACCTATTAAGATGCTCATTGTTAAGAGACTAAACAGTATCTTCTTCATCGGTATTTTAATGTATAATTATTGCAAAAATACAAAAAATGATGAAACTGACAAAATTTTTAACAAAAAACAAGGCCCGGAGAAAACTCCGAGCCTTGCCGTTCTGTATGTTATGAGTCAAGAATTGATAACTCTTAACTCATAACTGCATCACACCTCCCAGGTGTCGCCGCTGTTGAGCAGGTCGTCCATGCATTTGTATTTGCCGACGTTCATCTGCTCTTCCATCTGCTCTTCGTAGAGCTGGGTGTAGGAGACTTTCTTCACGTTGCGGATGACGCCGAGGGCCACGGGCAGGTCGCCGCCCATGTGGGCCAGCATCATGTGGATGCCGGTGTCCTCGGTGGTCTCGTCGTGCACCATGATGTCGTCGATTGTGATGCCGTTCTCGCCGAGGGTGACAACCTCCAGCTGGCGGCCGTTGAAGCGCAGACCTTTCTCCTTGTTCTTGCCGAAGAGCATGGGCTTGCCGTGCTCGAGCACGATGGTGCGGTCGTCGCGCACAGCGCGGTCGGTGATGGCGGCGTGGGTCTTGTCGTTGAAGATGACGCAGTTCTGCAGCACCTCGACCACCGAGCAGCCGTCATGCTTGGCGGCGCGGGTCATGCAGTCGGTGCTCAGGTTGGGCACGCAGTCGAGCGTACGGGCAAAGAAGGTGCCCTGGGCGCCCATCACCAGCTCGCCGGGGTTGAAGGGGTAGTCAATCGTGCCGTAGGGCGAGGTCTTGGTCACCTGGCCGAATTTGGTCGTGGGGCTGTACTGGCCCTTGGTCAGACCGTAGATCTCGTTGTTGAAGATGGTGATGTTGAGGTCCTGGTTGCGGCGCACAGCGTGGATCAGGTGGTTGCCGCCGATGGCCATGGAGTCGCCGTCGCCCATGTTCACCCACACGCTCAGTGCGGGGTTGGCCAGCTTGACACCCGTGGCAATGGCGCAGGCGCGGCCGTGGATGCTGTGGAAACCGTAGGTGTCCACATAGTAGGGGATACGGCTCGAGCAGCCGATACCGCTCACCATGCAAACGTTCTCTTTCTTGTATCCCGTCTTGGGGAAGGTGGCCAGCAGGGCGGCAAGGATGGCGTGGTCGCCACAGCCCGGGCACCACTTCACCATCTGGTCGCTCTGGAAATCAGCCTTGGTATATTCTCTGTTCGCTTTCGGAACGAAATGTTTTTCCATATCTGTTATCTTTTATTTCTCCAACAATCTGTTAAACTCTGCTTTCAGCTCGCCAACCTCGAAGGGCAGGCCCATCACCTTGTTGTACTGGGTCATGGGGCACTCCGGGAACTTGGTGCGCAGGTAGCCGGCGAACTGGCCGTTGTTCAGCTCGCAGACCACAATCTTCTTGTACTTGCGCAGGATGTCGCCGGTGTTCTTGGGCAGCGGGCAGATGTAGTTGAAGTGGGTGTAGGCCACTTTCTTGCCTTCGTTGTTCATCTCCTCGACGGCGAGGGTCAGCGCGCCTGCGGTGCCGCCCCAACCCACCACGAGCAGGTCGGCGTCGGGGTTGCCCTTCACCTCCTGGTCGGGGATGTCGTTGGCCACGCGGTTCACCTTCTCCTGACGGTTGCGGGTCATCAGGGCGTGGTTCTCGGGGTCGGTGCTCAGGGGGCCGTCGGGGCACTTCTCGAGGCCGCCAACGCGGTGGCTCAGGCCTTCCATGCCGGGCAGGGCCCACTGGCGGGCGTAGGTCTCGGGGTCGCGGCGGAACGGACGGTAGTCCGGGTCGTTCTCCTTGGCCAGACGGGGCTTGATTTCGGGCATGTCCTTCATGCTCGGGATGCGGAACAGCTGGCTGCCGTTGCCCAGGTAGCCGTCGGTGAGCAGGATGACGGGGGTCATGTGCTCGAGGGCGATCTTGGCGGCGTTGAAGGCCCAGTAGAAGCAGTTGGCGCTGCTCGAGGCGGCGACAACCACCAGCGGAGCCTCGCCGTTACGGCCGTAGAGGGCCTGGTCGAGGTCGCTCTGCTCGGTCTTGGTGGGCAGACCCGTCGAGGGGCCTCCGCGCTGCACGTCGACAACGACGAGGGGCAGCTCGGTCATCACGGCCAGACCCAGGGCCTCGCTCTTCAGGCTCAGGCCGGGGCCGGAGGTGCTGGTGCAGGCCAGGGCACCGGCGTAGCTGGCACCGATGGCGGAGCAGATACCGGCAATCTCGTCCTCGGCCTGGAACACGCGGGCGCCCAGGCTCTTGTGCTTGGCCAGCTCGACCATGACGTCGGTGGCGGGGGTGATGGGGTAGGAACCCAGGAAGAGGCGGCGGCCGCTCTTCTCGCTGGCGGCCAGCAGGCCCCAGGCGGTGGCCACGTTGCCGGTGATGTTGCGGTAGCGGCCCTTGGGCATCTGGTCGGCATGGGCAACCTCGAAGATGTGCGAGTGCATCACCTCCAGCTTGTCGGCATATTCATAGCCCTCGGTCAGCACGGCCTTGTTGAGGTCGATGACGGCGGGTTTCTTGGCAAACTTGCGCTCCAGATAGGCAAAGGTGTGGTCGAGGGTCTTGTGGGTGGAATAGAAGATGATGCCGAGGGCGAACATGTTGCGGCTCTTGTCGGCGGTCTTCTTGTCCACGCCCTTCTCCTCGCCGATTTTCTCGGTGAACGAGGTGATGGGGGCCTTGATGATGGTGTAGGCGCGCTCCAGCTCGTCGGTGAAGGGGTTCTCCGTGTAGCCGGCTTTTTCCATGGCCTCATCGGTGAAGGTGTCGATGTCGACGATGACGGTGGCACCCTTCTTGGCCCACTTCAGCTGCGACTTGAAGGCAGCGGGGTTCATCGCGACGAGGATGTCGCACTTGTCGCCGCTCGAGTAGATGTGGTTGCCCACGTGCACCTGGTAGCCGCTCACGCCGGCGATGGTGTTGTGCGGGGCACGGATTTCAGCGGGGTAGTCGGGGAACGTGGCAATGTCGTTGCCCGTCAGGGCCGATGCGTCCGAGAACAGCGTGCCGCTCAGCTGCATGCCGTCGCCCGAGTCACCAGCAAATCGGACCACGAGGTCCTCTTTATTAACTATCTGATTTTGTGACATGTTATAATATTTATTGTACTTTAATTTTTTGTTTTTGAAAATGCAAATATACAAAATAAAAACAACTCTGCAAAAAATATTTATCAACCGTACCCCTTTCCCGCCCCTCGCGGCGCGGCGCCCCTGCGGCAACGGAAGGATCGGCAACTGGTTAAATATTAGTGCCAAAGCTCTACCTGACAGGCCCCAACTTCGGCCCAAGGCATATACTTCTCATATACTTCTCATATAGTATTCATATACCGTATATAAGAAGTATATAAGAAGTATATGAGAACGATATGAATACTATATAAGAACAGTCGAAGTTGGTACGACTTAAGGACGAAGAAAAGACCTCTTCCGTTGGGTGAAAATGCGTTATTTTGGGTGAATGAACTCCCGTTTGGGTGAATGACGGGTCCCTCCTGAGGAGGGTTTTCCGCTGGGGGAATGTTGTGGGCGTTGCTGTAAGGCGCTGATTCCATGTGTTCTGTGTTTTTTGCTGGGCTTTGTCGGTGTCGGATGCATTTTTTTTCGTATTTTTGCAGTTTAAACATAATTAATAATGTCCTTTTATCAAGGTTGGATTCCTATGAGACACAATGTTTTTCTTCTTGTTCTTCTTTTGGTTGTCGGTGGCGTGGCCTGTCCGGGGCAGGAGGGGGTGCGGGTGCTGTTTGTTGGCAACAGCTACACCGAGGTGAACTCGCTGCCTCAGATGGTGCTGCAGGTGGCCGAGTCGATGGGCGAAACGGTTGAGTGGCAGAGCAATACGCCCGGTGGTTGCACCTTCCGGCAGCATTGTTCTAACCGTTCGATGGAACTTGTCCGCTAGGGCGGGTGGGACTACGTGGTGCTGCAGGAGCAGAGCCAGTTGCCGTCGTTCCCGCAGGAACAGGTGGAGTCCGAGGTGTTCCCCTACGCCGAGCGGCTGGTGGATTCGGTCTACAGGTATTCGCCCTGTGCCGAGCCGGTGTTCTACATGACCTGGGGCCGCAGGAACGGCGATGAGCACAATGCGCCCTATTTCCCCGTGCTGGGCACCTACGAGGGCATGGACAGCATGCTTTGCTTGCGTTATATGTTTATGGCCCAGGCGTTTGACGCTTCGCTCTGTCCCGTGGGACGTGTGTGGCGCCGTCTGCGCGAACAGCATCCCGAGGTGGAGCTGTACCAGAGCGATGGCAGCCACCCTTCGGTGGCCGGCAGTTACGCTGCCGCTTGCGCGTTCTACACGATGTTTTTCCGTCGCGACCCCGACAGCATCGTCTACGCCGCCGGCCTCGAGGCCTCGGTGGCCCAGACGATTCGCGGTGCGGTGCACGATGTTGTCTTTGAGGATCTTGTGTCGTGGCGGCGGCAGCGTCCCGAAGCCCGCTTCGAGGTGCGCTCTCCGGATGGCGATTCGCTGCGGAGGGAGTTCGTCTCCTTCTCGTTGCATGCCGACAGCCTGTTGTGGCTCTTCGGCGATGGGGCCGAGTTGGCCACGGCGTCGACCGATTCCGTTGCAGGTCATCGCTTTGCGGAGGGCGGCACGTATGAGGTGTCGCTCGTTGCCCGTCGCCATTGCATGGCCGACACGCTGACGCTCGCGGTCGAGGTGCCTGCCGACAGCGCCGGCCCGTCGCCCGTGGGTGTTGTGCCAGCCGAGGGGGTTGCGGCGCCGAGGGTCTATCCCAATCCCGTCAGCGGTCGGTTGACCATCGACGGCCCCGATGTCGTCTCGGTAGAGGTCTACGACCCGTCGGGTCGCAGTGTGGCCCGTTTCGGCGGCACCAACCATCCCGACCTCGGCAGCCTTGCGGCCGGAGTCTACCTTCTGCGCATCCGTTTCGCCTCCGGATTGGTTGTCAGGCAGGTGGAGTTTTTTCGATGATAGGCGTTGTGTCCCAGTGGTTTAGTGTTTTTGCTTGAAGAAAAACTGCGGAATGTTTACCGACTTTTTTGCTGAGGGGTCAGTAGTAGAGGATGCGGCGGGTGACGTAGGTGGTGCTGACGTCGCCGTCGCTCAGGCGGGAGGTCTCCATGCTTGCGGTCCAGTTGCCGTGGCCGTCGTATTTGTATTCGGTGTATGTGCGGGTTTCGACAAGGTGTCCGTCGTTGTCGTAGTATTCTATAAGAATTGGGTCGCCATGCCGGTTGTGTTTTGTTTTTGAGGTGTGGATGTCCGGTTGAAGGGACCATTCGACGCGACGTGTGCTTTCCAGTCCGTTCTCGTCGTAGGTGTAGGTCGACTTTATGTGGTAGCGGCCGTTTTCGAAGTTGACGTATGTGGCTATCAGGTGGTTATGGCGGTCGAAGACTTCGCGTTGGCGCGGCATGCCGTCTCTGTATTCTTCCCGGGTGCTGCTGTCGGCGGTGAACTGGTAGCGGAAGTAGATGGTGTCTTTCTTCTGTCCGTCGTCGAGGGTCTGCACCAAGAGGTTGCCCACGCGGTCGTACCAGTTGCGGAAGCGGCAGGCAAGCGTGGTGTCGCCCTTTTCGTCGAGTGTGATGACGAGGGTGTCGGTGCCTTGATTGTCAGGGAAGTAGAAGCTATGGTGGAGGGCGGTGGAATCGTTGTTTGCGTCGACCAGGCTCTCCGTCGTGTGGCCCTGTCGGTCGAAGTGGTGGATGTTGACAGTTTTGTTTTCGTATTGACGTGTTTTTCCGTTCATTACGATTGTGAACTTGCGTTTCCCAGTCTCTTCCATGCTGCGTACGGGTCCGTGGAGACCGTAAATCTCGAGGTCGGTGATGATGGGCAGCCGGACGGGGTCGGCGAGGTAGTAGCCCATGAGGGAGGGGTCGGCGGGTGGGAAGGCGTCGCCCAGGGTGCCGGTGACCTCGACGCCGCGAGCTTTGCTGTAGCGCAGGCCCACGGGGATCCAGCAGGTGCTCGTGCGGTTGCCGTCGCAGTGGGCTGGATTCCATCGCGAAATGGTTCTCATCGCCGTGTCGATGGCCGTCTTCCAGTTGATCCACAGGTAAATGTTATTGTCCGCCAGGCTCACGTCGTACACCTCGCCCTCCTCGTTGATGCAGAGGCTGACGGTCAGGCGTCCTTCCTCGCCCGAAGGGGGTGGGGGAAGGGTGCGCTGCAGGTGGGTGCGGAGGCTGTCGATGCCGCCGGGGTAGGTGGGCGGGAGCATGTAGACTATCGTGTGGCAGGCGTCGCTGAGCAGCGTGTCCATCGGGAACGAGCTGAGGTAAAGCGTCGGCTCGCACTCGTAGTCGTACTCGTGGTTGTATTCGGTCTGGCTGTGCGCCGCCAGCGGCAGCAGCAGGGCTGCGAGGATGACCGGGAGTATGTGCGTTGCTCTTTTTATGGTCATGCGCTTTTCGGTGGTTTGTTTTTTAACTTTTAAAAGTGCAAATATACAAAATAAAAACTATCTGGCCAAATATTTTTATTCACTCCATCCGGTTGAGAATTCCGCCTCGGCATTCCCCACCGCGGCATTCCCCGTCGCCCGGCCACCCTTTTTTCCTCCGTCCCGGCAGGCACCGGGTTCGCCCCCTGTTCGCCCCCGATTCGCCCCTTGTCATATAGTTCTTATATCGTTCTTATATAGTTCTTATATGCGGTATATAAGAACTATATAAGAACTATATGTGAACTATATAGGAACGATATAAGAACGGCCGAATAAGGGGCGAATCGGGGGCGAATCGGGTGCCTCGTCGGGGCGGCATGGGGGAGGGTGGGGACCGGGCGGTCGGCGCTCCGCCGCCGAAAGGGGAAAAAGGGTGCCGCTCCGTCGGGGAAAACGGGGGCCGCAGCGGTTGTCCTGTGTTTTTTTTAGGATGGTAAACACTTGGTAACTTGTGTTGTACGATATTTTTTTTGTCTGTCGGTGCCGGAATCGAAATTTTTGTGTAAATTTGCATTTTCAAAATCAAGGATACACTCCGAAAAAATATAAAACAAGGAATCGTTATGTTAAAGAGAATCCAAAAGCTGGCCATGCTGCTCCCGATAGCGGCGATGTTTATGTTCACCTCGTGCAATAAGACCGTGGATGTCGGGCCTTTCGCCCCCGATATTCCCGACTCGGTGATATCGGGCTACTGGATTTTTGCCGACACCTTGTGCACCTACCCCCACCTTTCGGTCAGCAAGGACCACATCTGCCGCATCGACGAAATGCACTACACGTGGACCATCAACGGCAAGAAGTTCCACGGATTCAACAGGGGCTGGGACACGGTGAACCTCGTTTCGATCACCAATTTTGTCGACTTCGAGATCCGCAACATGACGGACTCTTCCATGACCATCAAGGGCAATCGCACCTTCTCCGACGGTTCCCGCATCGACTACTCGGGCGACATGCTCCTCCTCCACCGGTAGCTTCCGGCCTGCGGGCCGCGGGGGGACGCCGGCGGCTGCCGCCCCGGCGCCGCTGCCTCTTTCTTCCGCCTGGCGAAGGCCTCGTGCGGAACATAATAATATGGTGTACGAGTGGCTTCTTTTTCGGGGTATGTGTTAAAACGGTTTTTTTATATGTGACACAGCCAATTCTGCCGACAGCATGATACGATACATCGCCGACCATGACCACTACAGCGAAGTCCTCTCGCGCTGCGAGAAGGTGAAGCACGACCTCTGGATAGGCACCGCCGACCTCAAGGACCTCTATGTCGGCAGTGCCGGCAAAGTGGTGCCGTTCCTCGCGACCCTCGACAGGCTTGTGAAGCGCGGTGTCGAGGTGAGGCTGCTGCACGCCAAGGAGCCTGGCGAGAACTTCCGTGCCGACTTCGACCGCTATCCGGGCTTGTGGTCGCGCCTGGAGCGCCGCCTCTGTCCGAGGGTGCATTTCAAGATTATGGTGTTCGACTGCGCGGTGGCCTACATAGGCTCCGCCAACCTCACGGGTGCCGGCATCGGCATGAAGGGCGACGGCAGCCGCAACTTCGAGGCCGGCATACTCACCGACGAGCCAGCGCTGGTCGATGCCGCCGCCGACCATCTGGACAGCGTCTGGCAGGGGGTGCACTGCTCCGCATGCAAGCGCAAGGACTTTTGCGGCGACCGCATCTCGGATTTGTAGCGTCGCGCCCGCGGGCCGCCAACAAATAAAAAAAGAGTGCCGATAAATCAGCACTCTTTTCCCTTTTGTACCCCGGGAGGGACTTGAACCCTCACGCCGTTGCCGGCAGCAGATTTTGAGTCTACCGTGTCTACCATTCCACCACCAGGGCCGATGTTGAAATCGGGTGCAAAATTACACACTTTTTCCGACGTGGCAAAACTTTTTTTTGCCGAACCAATAATTTTTTGTATTTTTGCACTCGTTTTCAGCCCTTAAGGTTGAACGGAAAAATAAACGATACAATTAAAAATCAACAGAGTAATGAGCGATATGCGTTCTGACAAGGTCTTTATTTTTGCCGGTCGCGCCACCGAAAACCTGGCACGCCGCGTGGCGGAAATCTATGGCATTCCGCTTGGCAATTCTACGGTTTTTCAGTATGCCGACGGCGAATTCCAGCCTTCCTATGAGGAGACCATCCGCGGTGGCATCGTGTTCATCATCCAGAGCACCATTCCGCCGACGGACAACCTCTTCGAGTTGCTGATGATGATCGACGCCGCCAAGCGTGCCTCGGCCGAGAAGATCGTCGCCGTGATCCCTTATTATGGTTTCGCGCGTCAGGACCGCAAGGACAAACCCCATGTGCCCATCGCATCGAAGCTTATCGCCGACATGCTGATGACCGCCGGTGTGGACCGCGTGATCACCATGGACCTCCATGCCGACCAGATCCAGGGGTTCTTCAACATCCCCGTCGACCACCTCTACGGTTCGAGCCTCTTCATGCCCTATATCCGCGAGAAGTTCGACATCGAGGATGTGATGTTCGCCAGCCCCGACATGGGTGGCAGCAAGCGTGCCGGCACCTATGCCAAGACGTTGAACAACAGTTTCGTTATTTGCTACAAGCATCGCAACAAGCCCAACGAGATTGGTGAGATGCGTCTCATCGGCAATGTCGAGGGCAAGCATGTCATCCTGCTGGACGACATCATCGACACCGGCAGCACCATCTGCAAGGCCGCCAGCATCATCAAGCAGAGCGGTGCCAAGAGTGTGCGTGCCATGATCACCCACCCCGTGCTCAGCGGCCAGGCCATCGAGAAGGTGGAGGCCTCTGAGCTTGAGGAGCTGGTGGTTGCTGACACCATCCCGCTGAAGCGCGAGAGTTCGAAGATCCACGTCCTGAGCTGCGACTGGCTGCTGGCCGAGGCCATCCGCCGCGTGGTGAACTACGAGAGCCTCGACAACCTCTACGAGACCACCCTGCACCGCAAGGGCGTCATCCACCGCATGAATGAATAGTGCAGCCCCTGAAGGCGCTGCCGCAAAACAAATAACATTTATTAACCAACATTAAAAAACAAACAACAATGAGAGTAGTATCAATGAGCGGTTCTCTCCGCGAGAACGTAGGGAAAAAGGATGCTAAGGCTCTGCGTCGCGACGCCAAAGTGCCTTGCGTTATGTACGGCAAAGGCGAGCAGTATCTGTTCGCTGTCGATCAGACTGCCTTCCAGCGCATTCTGTTCAACCCCGAGCCCTGCTTCCAGAAAATCACCATCAACGGCGTTGACCACATGGCCATGCTGAAGGACATCGACTTCCACCCCGTGACCGAGATCGTCTACCACGCCGACTTCTACGAGCTGACCGACGACAAGCCCGTCGTGATGTCCATCCCCGTCCACACCACTGGCACCAGCAAGGGCGTCATGAAGGGCGGCAAGCTGGCTTACAAGCAGAAACGCCTCAACGTGAAGGCTCTGCCCGCCAACATGCCCAGCGAGGTCCTCATCGACATCACCAACCTCGACATCAACCAGCGTGTCCGCGTTCAGGACATCCCCGCTGAGAACTTCTGCATCCTCAACCCCAAGACCAGCGAGGTTGTCAACGTCCTCAGCACCCGCGCCAGTGCCACCGCCGATGACGGCGAGGGCGAAGGCGAGGCCGCTGCCGAATAAGGCTTTGGCTTTGTATAAAAAAAAAACAGGCGACTCGTTGGAGCCGCCTGTCTTTTTTTAGTTTTCTATCAGCTTGAACCGCATGCGCCAGGTGCCGGTGTCGGCGTTGTAGTCGTGGCTGATGATCTTGAACTGCCCGATTTCCGACGTGTTCTTCACGTGTGTGCCCACGCAGGCGCAGAGGTCGTAGTCGCCGATGCGCACCAGGCGCAGGGTCTCGCTGGCGTCGTCGGGCAGCTTGCCGAGGTCCACTTCGGGCGGCACCTCGTCGCGGCGTACGAACTCGTAGCTGACGTCCAGGCCGCGTTGTATCACCTCGTTGACGCGGCGTTCCAGCTCTTGCACCTGCTCCTCGGTGGGGCAGGCCGCGAGCTGGTAGTCGCACTTGCTCTTCTTGCGCTCGATGTGGGCGTTGCGCGACCGCGGGCAGCCGAACATGCGCACCATCGTCTGGTTCAGTATGTGCTCCGCCGTGTGCATCGGCGGGTATTCTTGCTTATTATGTTCGTTTAAAACTGGTTCTTCCATATTAATATAACGAGAGATATGGGATTATATTGTGCCGCGGGAAGAAAAGTGCGTATTATGTGCATCTCATAACAGAAACAAAAAGCATCCTTAATCATATGGAAACGAAAGTACACCGATGAAAAAGTCATGGAGATACTTAGAACTCTCTCAATTATGGCAGAATTGCAGATTGAGATGGAAAAAAAAATGACGGAACGTGCTGCACTATTGAAGGATAATGCTGATGCCACACAATAAATGTGAATTTTTCACGTTATTAACTTTACTTTAAAGTTAATACTGACAAATGGAATACAAAAAATTATTAGTATCTGATATTATCTATAACAATACCACAAAAGTCAAATGTGATGAACTTTGGCTTATGTGTAATGATAATACCATTAGAAGCCCCCATGGCGATTTGAAAATCCTGAAATGGGAGAAATATAAGAAAGACCTCGGAGTGTCTGTGGAGAGTATGTCTGATATGAAATACGACGATAAAGGAGAGATTGTAGATTCGGGGCAAATTCCAGTAAAAAAAAGTACAATTCTTTCTGGTTATAAATTTGAATTATCAGGACATCTGGTCTTTAACAAAAGGAAATATGCAGTTTCAAGCGTATTATTGTTTCACCAGCTTACAAAAATAATAGAAATCAATAACCGCGAACCTTTTATACCCTCAAACTATTCTGGCAACATCTGGTGGCAGATGGATTTTCAGGTACAACCCATGGGGGGACTCTTCACTTTCCAAAAACGTAATGAAAAAATAAGTATTATTGGTCATTACGTACTCGATAACTCTGGCAGTCCTGCAATATTCAAAGATTGATAAATAACTACAAATATTTGCCATTCTACAACTGAATAACAATGGAAAAGCACGCAAAACATCAATACGGGCAAGCTTGCCCGATATGCAATGAAGCGGAATCGGTTGGGGTAATAAAGTTACCTCATAACGATGACATAGAAAGGGCTGTATTAGGGGCATTGATTGTTGACACTCCAGCACTTTATGTTACAATGGATACTCTTAATAAGGCGTTGTTTTACAATATATCTCATCAACTAATCTTTGAGGCAATACAGAATCTTTTTAACAATTCCAGAGCTGTGGACATGCTGACTGTGGTGGATGAATTGCACAAGGAAGGGAAATTAGAGCAGGCTGGTGGTGCAGAATATATTTCACAACTGTCTTCCAATGTTGTGTCAGGGGCACATATACAAACACATATTGCTATCTTGGTGGAAAAATATGTTCACCGTGAGGTTATTCTTACTGCGGCAGGACTTCTCAAAAAAGCAAGCGATGAAACTTGTAACCCTTATATGCTTCTTGATGAAAGTATATGGTCTCTTGAAAAAGTCATTGAGGGTATTTCTAATAATAATACCGTATCTTTGGATGGTTTTATGTGTGCGGTGGCTGATGAAATCAATTGTGCTATGGAACAAGGATTTATTGGTATTCCCACAGGATTCGCCTCTTTTGACACAATAACCCATGGCTTCCATCCCGGGACATTGAACGTTCTGGCATCTAAACCAACGATGGGGGAAACATCGTGTGCACTTAGTATGGCTAGGAATATAGCCTTAGGGACTTGTATTCCTGTGGCTTTCTTCTCTTTGCAAATGAAAGGGTCAGGTCTTGCCTCTCGGCTAATCTCACAAGAAATGGGAATCCCTCAGTCGCATTTAAAAAATGGCAGTATAATGACTCGCGAAAAGAAACTGCTGATTGGCGAAAAGATAAAAGAGTTGCGAGAAATGCCGTTGTATATTGACGATACTGAAAGAATTAATCTTGCTCAACTTCTGTGCAGTTGTAAAAGATTGGTATATAAGCACAATATTAGAATGATTATCATCGATGGCCTTGCTCAGATTTCTATTTCAGATGAGGATAATTCTAATTGCGACCGTGCAAAAGACCTGTGTTTTATCTCACGCAAGATAAAATCACTTGCCCAAGAACTTAATGTTCCCATCCTGATTACGACACATTTTGACCATAGAACAGATAACCATCAGGGAGATATTCCCTCACTCACCGACCTTAAAGAATCAGGTTGTATAGACGAGTTCGCTGATATTGTTATTGGTCTCCACAGAATAGAACAAAATGAACGCAGTAAAACCAAGGAAGGGAAAGCTACTTTGCAAATACTGAAAAATAGAGATGGTGAGCTTGGCGAGGTTGATTTGCGTTTTGACAAAAATAGTATGAGGTTTTATGACCCAAGTACTCCTTCAAATAACAATAAATCCATAAAGAATAAAAATGTCAGCGACACAACCAATAAGACAAACATTGATGATACAACAGACACTACTGACTTACCGTTTTAAAACACAACATATTGTATTTTATCAAAAATGTAAAAACTAAATCTTAATAAAATGAGTACATTTGTCTTTATCTTAGTAATTGTGCTTGGATTTGTAGGATATAAATATATCTATCCTTGGGTGTGTATAACAATAGAGAAGAAGAGAATAGAAGGTCTAAACCAATATATGGGGAGACAAGTTCTTCACATAGAAGAAGATAAATCTACCACTTGTTATTGTTGGGATTTTGATTATGAACAAATTTCGGAATATGATTATAAAAAGATGCTACGATATTGTATCAGACATAATTTGAAAAACCCAGCAGAACTATTAATTAATCGTACAAAAAAAGACATTTCTGATTCGGAACACTAACTGCTAAATAAATCAATCTAAGTTATATATGCAATCGTTAGGTTAAGGGTGTGTTCATTCCTCCCGTGTGCATCTGCAGTTTGTGTCGACGACAATACGCATGGGAATTACTTCTCGTTTTTGTCTTGTGTCTCTTGCTCGTGAAGCCATTGGTGAAGGTCCAATTGGTTGATTGCGTCCAGTCGTTCTTGGTCCAGTTCTCCGCTGTTCCACATGTCTTCAAGCATCAAGTCGAGTTTTTTTGCATAATAGCGACTTAAAACTCTCTGCATTTCCAGCAGGTCGTCTTCGGTTTTTTTGAACCGGAACATGCGGAGAAGGTGTTGTTGGGCAGGAGTAAAAACAGCCGTTTCCATATTAATGTAATGTTTATAATTCGGGTGTATAACGTTTTTTTTTTTCAAAAATATTGTATCGGATACTCAACCGGATTGGCTCTACTGTTCTTTGTACCTCACGCATTCCCAGTCGACGGGGGTGAAGTCGGAGGTGTCGTCCTTGTAGTCGGGGTCGGGCATGTACCACCATAGGCCCTCGAAGTATTGGCGCAGGCGTTTGTCGCGGAACACGTGGCCGCGGTGGGCGTAGGGCAGGTTGCGGGTCACGCGCTGGCGGAAGGCCGCGTCGGCGGGCACCTCCTGCATTCCCTCGTAGGGACCCCAGTTGATTCGCGCGGTGCGGTCGTAGGTGCCGCCCGCGATGCATTGCTTGCCAACGTAGCAGCCATCGACTCCCACGGCGCGGATGGTCAGTTCTCCCGTGGGGCGGAAGTCGGTGGCGTGGAGTGTGATGGCGCCGTTGCGGAGGCTCACCTCGGCGCATGGGTCGCCGTAGCAGGTGGCGCGTCGCGTCTTGCCCATGCCCTCGCTGACGGCAAAGGAAGCGCCGGCAAACGCGCTGTCGAAGACGTAGAAGTGTTTGGCCGTGCTGTCGGCGCGGATGGTGAGGGTGAAGTCGCCAATTTTGCCTCCGGCCCAGCGGGCAGCGGGCGTCAGCTTGTATTCGACGATGAACGGGCTGCCCACGTTGGTCGACATGCGGTAGACATAGGTGTGACGCACGCGGTTGAGGCCCGGCTGGAAGTCGGCGTCGAAGTAGTAGACGTAGGCGAAGCGGATGCCGGCATCGTAGTCTATCGGGTCGTTGTAACTGGACTTCGGGTCGGCGTTGGCGGTGTCGTAGAGCCAGTTGTTGTCCCACATGTAGTAGCGTTTCAGGTCTGTGAACTTCGTCAACGGCAGCGTGTCGGCCACGCATACGGCGTTGCTGTACGCCAGCTGGCGGCCGTTCATCACGACGGTGAAGAGGCTGATGCTGGGGTGACGGCCGTCGGGGTGGAACTTGTAGTCGTAGTTGTACGGCGGGTCGGCCTCGAAGCCCATGGTGAGGCGCTTGGCGGGGCCGGGGTTCCAGAACTCGTACTGCACATCCACGCGGGCCATTCCGTTGTCCATCAGACTGATGGTCAGCACTTCGCGCCGCACGCTGATGTCCGTCTCCTGCAGGGGGACGAGCTGGTTGCCACGGGTGTAGTAGGTGCCGTCGTTGGCCGCGGAGGGTAGCGACAGAACCATGCAGAGCATGGCCAGGATACATAGTCTCTGTGTTTTCATTTTTTTATTCCATACCTAAATGACAGTGCAAAGATACGAAAAAAAACAATTCTGTGTATTGAAAGTTTTTTTGTATATTTGCAATTTGTAGTTGAGCCTGGATTTATGAAGAAGTCTCTGATACTCTTGATGCTGTTGGTGGTTAACGTTGTGCTCAGGGCCAATGGCGACCCCGTTGCTGGGCCCAGGATGGAGTACGATTTTCCGTGGAGTTACGACGACACCCGCCAGAAAGTGAAGGAACTGACCCTCTGTGTCACCGCCGCCCGCAAAGGCCGCCGATACGACGACCTTTGTGTCTCGGAAATAATAATATTAGGAGATTAGGGTATTGGCTTTAACTACTTAACTTCTTACCTACTTAACTACTAAAAAAATAAAATGGAAACAATCAAGAAAATCTACAAGATAGGCCTCGGTCCCAGCAGCAGCCACACCATGGGACCCCACCGTGCGGCCACGATGTTCGCCGCCCGCACCAAGAATATCGCTTCGCGCTACCGCGTCACCCTCTACGGTTCCCTCGCCGCCACGGGCAAGGGGCACCACACCGATGTCGCCATCAAGCGCGGCCTGGCTCCCAAGGAGGTGGAAATCGTCTGGCGGGCCGACGTGGTGAAACCGTTCCACACCAACGGCATGCTCTTCGAGGCGCTGGATGCCGACGGCGGTGTCGTCGACCACTGGCTGGTCTACAGCGTCGGTGGCGGCTATTTGGCCACCGAGGAGGGCGAGGTGCCGCTGGGCATCACGCCGGAGGGCGAGGTCTACCCGCACAACACCATGCGGGACATCATGGAGTATATCGAAAAAGAGGGGCTGAGCTTCTGGGAGTATGTGGAGCAGTGCGAGGACGGGACGTTGTGGATGTACCTCGAGGAGATGTGGCAGCAGATGCAGCAGACCATCGAGGAGGGCCTCCAGGACGACCGCGTCATTGCCGGCGGCCTGCACCTGCGCTCCAAGGCGCACCAGTACTTTGTCCGCGCCAGCGGATTCAAACCCTCGCTTCAGAGCCGCGCCCTCGTCATCGCCTATGCCCTGGCCACCAGCGAGCAGAACGCCTGCGGCGCCAAGATTGTCACCGCCCCCACCTGCGGCTCCAGCGGCGTGCTGCCTGCGGTGTTGTATCACCTGAAGAAGAACCACGGATTCAGCGACCGCGAGATCCTGCGGGCCATGGCCACGGCGGGCCTTTTCGCCAATGTCATCAAGACCAACGCCACCATCAGCGGCGCCGAAGCGGGCTGCCAGGCCGAGGTGGGCAGCGCCTGCGTGATGGCCGCCGTGGCCAGCAACCAGCTCTTCGGCGGTAGCCCCAAGCAGATAGAGTACGCCGCCGAGATGGCCATGGAGCACAACCTGGGCCTGACGTGCGACCCGCTGTGCGGCCTCGTGCAGATCCCCTGCATCGAGCGCAACGCCATGGCCGCCCTCCGCGCCCTCGACATCAACATCTACGCCATGATGTCCGACGGCCGCCACATCATCAGCTTCGACAAGGTGGTGAAGACCATGAAGCTCACCGGCCACGACCTCCCCAGCCTCTACAAAGAGACCTCGTTGGGCGGCCTGGCGCTGGACGACTGATGCCCTTCGGAGAGTCTTTAGGTTTTACTCCCCGTTTACTCAAAGTTTAATCAAACTTTTCCTCGGTGGCTGTCTCCGATAGGATTCGTTCAATGTAACTATATGGGTTCTTTAGCAAAAAGAGCATACCTCCGATTGGGAAGATATGCTCTTGACTGCAAGAGTCTTTTTTCTCTTACCTTACCACCACCACTTTGCGGGCGGGATGGTTGCCTATCTTGATCATGTAGGTGCCACTGACGGGCGCGTCGAAGCTCAGCGGTGCAAACTCGTCGCGCTTGGTGGCGAGCATGCGCCCGTTTACATCGTAGAACACCACCGTGTTGCCGTTGGCGCCCTCGACCACTATCTGGCCGTCGCGCTGGTATATCTTGGCTGAAATAGCCTCCACATCGCCGATGCCCTCCTGGGTGACATAAATAGTGTCGTGGATATACACCGTGTCAAAAACATACACCGAATCAAACACCCATACCGAGTCAAACACCCAGGTAGAGTCGAAGATGTAGTGTGTCGTCACCGTAGTGTCATAGAAATAGTGGTTCAGCGTGTCGACGTTCACAAGCACCACGGTATCGAACACCCGTGTGGTGTCATACTGGTAGTAGTAGTGGTTCAGAGTGTCGACGTTCACAAGCACCACGGTGTCGAACACCCGTGTGGTGTCGTATATTATGTGGTGGAACTCCGTGGTGTCGTATATTATATTGACTACCGTGTCGTACACTATATTCACTACGGTGTCAAACACGGTGGTGGTGTCGGGGGTACGGAAGAGGGCGACGATAGAGGTGTCGCTCATCACCACGACGGTACGGGGATTCGCAGTCTCGCCGTCGCTCCAGCCGGCAAACACGCCATCCACCTGCGGCAGGGCCATCAGTGTGGCGGTGCTGCCGTGGGCGTAGGTGCCGCCGCCGTAGGCTCCTGTGGCTGTGACGGTGTGCAGGCTCACGAACATGGCATATATCGATGTGTCGGAGGTCAGCGTCATGGTGCGCGGATTGTCAGTGCTGCCGTCGCTCCAGTGGTCAAAAATGAAACCGGTGCTGGCGATGGCATTGACCACGGCCTGCGGGGCTTGGCAGGTGGGAGCCGTTAGCACCTCCACGGTGCCCATGTTGGTGTCTGCACTCTGTGCACTAAAGGAGAATCCCGGCGCTTCGATGAAGTTGGAGAAATAACTCCACCGCGAGTAATACGACATACTGCTGCCGCATGGAATATTGATAGGGATAGCAATATTGACACCAACGAAAGCATTGGTGCCTAAGGGTGCTACAGATGCAAGGCTAGTGATTGAGGTTAAATGAGACAGAAATAGATTATGCGGAATCATCTTCACATTATCACCAATGTTGAGTGTTGTTATATTATTACACGCGACAAACATCCAAGAACCAGAGCGACACGTTTGATGATAGAAAAGATCTTCTTCTAGTACCACGCAACTATCAGCGTTGAAATTGACGGTCGTTAGGTTGGTGCACTGAAAGAATGGAGTCCCATATATTGTTTTTATTGTGTTAGGTATTGTTACTATTATCAAACCTGTGCAATCTATAAAGGCTCCAGACCCTATGCTGGTCACAACATAGGTATTCCCGTTGTTTGAAATGCTTGAAGGAATAGTTAAATTGCCAGTTGGAAATGTGTATCCAGTATAGCCGTAGCCGACGGTAGGGGAAACAACTTGTACGTTGTTGGTGCCCGTGATAATTTTATAATATAGAGTCTGTCCGCTAGGGGCTACTGCAGAGAAATCGAAATTATTCTGTGCTAAAGCCGAGGAACATAAAAGGACCAGACTTGCAAAAAGAACTATTAGTTTTCTCATTGTGTATAGCTTTATAATGGCAATGAATAAACTCCGTTTTCTACAATCATTCGTGCGAACTCCACCCCGTTAATCAGGTGGACGTTTCCCGCTTCGGCATCGTGTTTGGCTTGCTCGCTGAAGTCGTCGCACGTGGAAATCACCCACATCTGCGAAGATTGATAATTGTTCAGTTTCTTGTAGGTGGTTATCTGCGAAACAGCCCACTCGTTGGTGTAGCCCTGATGGGCTTTCACTTGAATGAGGACCGTGAATCCATTGAGACGTCCGAAAGTGGCAATCACATCGGCATCGCCTTCGTCGCAGGCGGACGCATTCTTGGCAGGTACCTTGGTGTCGGCACCCAATTGTTTCATGTACCATTCCACCAGTTGCTCCAGTTTGCTGTCGTTGAGTTTGGTTCGCATCTGTTGCAACAAGCCTTTCGCTGCGTCATTTAAGAATTCGTTGTGGAGATTGATGGGTATTTTGTCCGCAAAGCGTTTGACGGCCTCCTCCACCTCATCGTTCAGGTCGTTTATGTTGCAGTTGGTCTGCATGATTTTCATGCGCGAGTACAGAGCCTGTCCTGCATAGTCGCCACGAGGTATGTCAATCGCTACGGGCGTCACCTTGCGGTAGAAACCCATATCAATCTGGCGACCGTCTGCGTAAGCGGGATAACCGTCTTTGTCGAGTGTGGCAGTGTTGCCGTTCCAGTCGACCCATACGGTGTGGTCGATGGTTTCGTTATTGTAAACCACATCGTCCACAATGCGATAGACGTCGAAACATCCCTGCAAAGGCACTACAACGATGTCGCCAGCCTTCATCTCGTTCAGGAAACGCCATAAGTAGTAGCGGTTGCGAGGGTATCCCCAATCCTTAAACATTTCTTCAAAAGAATCCCAACCTGACGTCAAATTCTTTTGTCCATCTGTGTTAGAGAAGTCGCTCCACCCGATTGAAATCAGATTGTGTTTTCGCAACATTTCGTGAGTGAACGGCCATGCGTTGTCCCCACATCTGCAGCGGTGAATCCAATAGTTTTGTCCCATTGTTTTGCGTGTTTTACCTCCGACCCTCCAACGGATATGTTAATCATTACATAATAAGAAAAGGCATGAGGTTATGTGCTCATGTCCGTCTTCTTATCAGGTATCGCCAAACACCTTTGTGGGTACGGGTTTTATGGAACATATCTCACGCCTGAAGATATGCTACAAAAATATAGCATACACCATCAAGCGAAAGCATGTATGCTTTGTCCACCCACTGAATTTTGGCGAAATTCGATAAGAAGGGACCATGTCGCAATGCTTTTCTTGCTTACGACTTTCGCTCTCGAAAGTCGGTGCAAAGATACAAACATTTCCCGATATGGCAAAATAAAAAAAATGCCGCCGCGCGGAAATCTCTTCCGCGCGGCGGCAATGTTTGTGTGCCGTTCTTGTGATTAGGCTATTTTTCCGTATTCCAGTTCGTGGCGAAGGTGGTTCTATTCTTATACTTTAAACCGTAAACCAAATTCCGGGTCAGTCCTCGAGGGCGTAGCCGAAGCTTCTGAGGGCGCGGTCGCTGTTGCGCCAGTCTTTGAGGACCTTGACGTGGAGGCTGAGGAAGCAGCGTTTGCCGGTGAATTCCTCGATGTCGCGGCGGGCTTCGGTGCCGAGTTTCTTGATGGCCTTGCCCTGGTGGCCGATGAGGATGGCCTTCTGGCTGTCGCGCTCGACGAAGATGAGGCACGAGATGTTGTCGATGCCTTCCTTCTCCTCGTAGCTCTCGACGGCGACCTCGCAGCTGTAGGGGATCTCCTTCTGGTAGTAGAGGAGTATCTTCTCGCGCACGATTTCGCTGACGAAGAAGCGCATGGTGCGGTCGGTGAGCTCGTCGGTGGGGAAGTAGGCGGGGTGCTCGGGCAGCAGCGAGAGAACGGTGTCGAATATCTTGCCGACGTTGAAGCCCTCGGTGGCGGAGCAGGGGATGACGATGGCGCGCGGTATCTCGGCCTGCCAGTAGGCTATCTTCTCCTGGATGGTGGCCTGGTCGGAGAGGTCTATCTTGTTGATGACGAGGATTACGGGGACGGTGCTGTCGACCACGCGCTGCAGCACATGCCGGTTCTTGAAGCTTTCGCCCACCTCGGTGACGAGGAGGAAGAGGTCGGCATCCTGCAGGGCGGTGCCGATGAAGCCCATCATCTGCTCGTGGAGTTTGTTGGCGGGGTTGACGATGCCGGGGGTGTCGGTGTAGATCATCTGGAAATCATCCCCGTTTACAATGCCCATCACGCGCTTGCGGGTGGTCTGGGCCTTGGAGGTGATAATGCTGAGGCGCTCGCCGACGAGGGCGTTCATCAACGTGGATTTGCCCACGTTGGGGTTGCCGATGATGTTTACGAAACCGCTTTTCATATTCTCAATCAGAACTAAAAGAACGAAAAGATTTTTTTTAATTTTAACTGCGAATTGCTCGAATTACTCGAAGCTACGCAGGGAATGATTATAGGCTAATTACTCGAAAGCTACGCAATCACGATTGTCTGCACAAGCTTGGCTCCACAAAGTCGCTGACCACAGTTCGAGTAATTCGCTTGTAATTAACCTGCGTAGCTTCGTTAGATTAGTGTAATTCGCCGTTCTTAGAAATCAAAAGTATTCGATGGTGCGGATGGTGGTGTAGTTGGGGAGGCGGCGGTCGCCGAGGACTTCGTATTCGGTGCACTTGGTCCAGTTGCCGTGCGAGTCGTATTCGTACTCGTAGACGGTGACGAACATCTCGGGCTCCTCCTCGGTGTAGTCGTAGAGGGTGTAGCTGACGGGTTCGCCGTATTCGTCGTACTCCCAGCGTTTCTCCTGCACTTTCTGCTTGGAACGGTCGTAGACAACGGCTTTGTTGACGGTGCCGTCGGGGTTGAAGGTATAGATTTCTCGTTTGTAGATCTCGTTGAACTGGTCGTTGTAGCTGCGCTGGTCGATGCGGCCCATCTTGTCGTGCTTCAGGCGCAGACGGCTCTCGACCTGGCGTTCGGCGTCCTCGACGTAGATTTCAATCAGCGTGTGGTCGGCATCGTAGACGTAGTAGGTGCGGCCGATGACGCGGTCCTGGTTGTCGACGACGTGCTCGAGGGTGGTGAGACCGAAGCCGTCGTGCTTGTAGCGGGTGCGGAAGATGACGTCCTCGACGACGGAGAGGTACACCTGGTTGCGGCGCTGGCCTTTGGCGTTGTACTCGGTGACGAGGTGCTCGAGCTGGTCGCCGCGTTCGAGGTTGTCGTTGAAGTCGTAGCGGGCTTCGTACATGACGGCGTCAACGCGCTTGACGGCGCCGTGGAGGCCGTCGTCCTTGAGGTCGTGGCCGCTCTGGGCGATGGCCGGAAGGGCCAGCATGAGCGATACGGCGGCAGCAAATATTCCTTTTATTTTCATTAATTTATTCTTTATAAATTTCTCCTATTAACGCCCGCGGGTCTTTTTTATTGTGCCGTGTTGTAATTTTTTTTCTGTTGCCCTTTGTTTGAACGGCGTCATGGAGGTTGTCCGTTGTTGCCGGCGGGACGCCGGCGCTCCATGATGTTGGTGTCGGCGGGACGCCGGCGCTCCATGGTGTTGATGCCGGCGAGACGCCGGCGCTCCATATTTCTAAATTCTTAGCCCTGCGGACAGAAATCTATAAATCTTATAGATTTTGCGCTTCGCGTAACCGCCGAAGGCGGAATAATTTATAAGATTTACAAGATTTCGCGATGCCGAAGGCGAGCAGGAGAATTATGGATTTATAGAACCCGCCTGTATATTCAAAAAAAAATCCGTATCTTTGCAGTTGGTATTTATTGCGATTGGAAAATGGAACTGACTATCATACTGTGCTTTGCGGCCGCTGCAGTTCTGCTTGTCCTTGGGCTGTGGCTCCTGCGGAGGTGTGGTGTCAGTTGTGGCGGTGGATATAAAAAAGTTTTCCCGTTGTTTTGGGTGCTGTCGGCGATGTCGGCGCGCGGGCAGTTCGATACGTGCATCACCTTTGCCGCTGATACCTTATACCAGATGCCGCCGGGGTGGAGGGTTGCCCACGGGCCGGAGTACCAAAGTGCGCTAAGCTATGATGCACGTGTGTTCACGGTGTATCACAATTCGCCGAATAGTTTGTTGATGTTTAACCCGGACATCTATGTCTCGTTGCCGTATCTGGAAGCAGATTTCAGCCAGGGGGCCTATATGCTGTTTTGGTCCAGGGGGCAGTGTGAGATGGTGGTGGGTACGATGACACGCCCAGGCGACTACACCACGTTCCATCCCCTCAAGACGATACCCTACATCGGCACTACGTGGAATCGCTATGTTGTCGACCTCTCGTCGGCGCCGGCGGGCGACCATTATATCGCCTTCTACAAGTTGGAAAGCAGTTCTGTCTACCTCGACGATATCCGTATTATGACAAGCGGTGGTTTGATTGGGGACTTCCGGCTGGCCAACACGGAAGACTATTTGTGGGAGTACAGCAATGGCGAATATCTGGCCATCTACCGAGGGTGCGACAGAGTCCTCCCTCCGGTGGAGTTCACGTGGAATGCTGTCGGGAATGCAACGGTGCATGTTGTTGTTCAGACGCCGTGGAATATTATCGTGCAGGACGGTTACCACACGGGTGTCGATACCCTTGGGGTGCAGATGAACGAAAATGCCACTTATACCATCTTTGCAGATGACGATATCAGCTACACGGGCTATTGCAGCACGTCCGCCAGCGACATGAGCTTTAACATAAAGGTTGTACGGGCCGCGTGCGACAACAGCGACTGTGTCGACTCTCGCATGCTGTATTCCAACAAGGCCACTCCGTTCTACGGCACTTTCCTCAATCCGTACCAGTCTGTGGGCATTGTGGATGGCGACCGGCGCACCGGTCGCCATCATTTGTGCACAGATACCACGGCTTTCGACTCCGTCGTTGGGCCGCAGTTGCGTGTTGTTCCCCCTGGCGACGACCACTCGGTGCGGCTTGGCAACGAGAGAAACGGTGCCGAAGCTGAAGCAATGCTCTACCACATCAATGTCGACACCACAGACTTCGACATGCTGATACTGAAGTATGCCGGCGTTATGCAAGATCCATCGCACACACCGGAACAGCAGCCCCGCTTCCGCATAGAAGTGCTCGACAGCGACGGCCGACTCATTCAGCCTGCTCGTTGTAACAGCTATGATTTTGTGGCCAGTAGTGACATGGGGTGGAACACAATTCATAGCGGTGGTGAAATTGTGCTGTGGAAAGACTGGACGACGGTGGGGGTGGACCTCTCCGGCTATCACGGACAGGAGGTGCAGGTGCGCCTGACGACCTACGACTGCAGCATCAGCGCCCATTTTGGCTACGCCTATTACAATCTTCGTTGTGCGAAGAAACATCTCTTGTTCTCCACTTGTACGGAAGGCGAGCAGAACCGTGTGGAGGCCCCCGAGGGTTTCAACTACAGATGGCACCGGGCGAATTCCGACTCCGTCATCGCCACATCCCGCATCGCCTACCTTCCCGCCGACGGGCATACCTATCTCTGCGACCTCTCCTTCGTTGGCGACTCCACGTGTGTGGTCACCCTCAGCGCAGAGTCCCGTTTGGTGCGGCCGGAGGCCGATTTCTCCTATACGGTGAGCCGCGAGGACTGCCGTTTCCGTGTGGACTTCAGCGACCGCAGCCATCATGAGGGCGACACCGCCACCGCCTGCGACTGGGTCATGTGGGACTTCGGCCCCCTTGGCACCTCCTCGCAGCCCAACCCTGTCGTCTATTTCCCCGACAGCGGTAGCTACGAGGTGACCTTCGTGGCCGGAATCGCCGGAGGCGACTGCTCGGACACGCTGAGGAAAGTGCTGCATCTGGAGTATGCTTTCGACAGCATCGACACCTCCGTCTGCGTCAACTATTACCTCCGCTGGATGGACAGCACCTATGCCATTGCCGGAAGGTATGTGGGTTGGATCAACTGCGACAGCCTCCAGGTGCTGAACCTCACCCTGAGGGATACGGCGCTCATCGACACCGTCGCCGTCGCGTGCGGAGGATTGGAGTACCGCGGTGCAAGTTTCGATCGCGACACGGTGGCGGATTTCGTCTACACCAACAACGACGGATGCGACAGCCTCTACCGCCTCCACCTCTCTGTGCATCCCGAGTACGAGCTTGCCGACACGGTGGTGGTCTGTCCAGGCCAGCCCTTCGTCTACGAGGATGTCGACTACGGTGGCCCCGCAGCCTTCGACACCCTGCTCTCTTCCAGGCATGGATGCGACAGCCTTGTCCACATGGCCCTCGTCCCCAGAGGTCCATCCCCTGCGTTGCAGGCATCCTACAGTTTCGATGGCGAGCATTGGGCCGACACCCTGCCGCTGAAGATTTGCGCCCCGGCAACGCTCCACCTTCGCGACACCACCCCCAGCCTTCAATCCCACCTCTGGACCCTCGTTGCCGACACCGTCCTCTCTGCCGAGGGAACGCTGGAGTATACGTGGAGCGACGACCTCCCCGCGGGCACAGACCACCTTGCCACCCTTGTCGCCACCGACATCTACGGCTGCACCGACACCCTCGTTTGGCCCATCTATGTCTTCCCGTCGCCCAAGGCGGATTTCTCCTGGTATCCCTTCAACCCCAGCGACGCCTGCCCCGAGGCAGAGTTCGACAACCTCTCCTCGCCCACCGACTGCCGTTGGCAATGGACCTTCGCCACCGCCGAAGGGACGGTTGACACCCTCTACGACTTCGCCACCGTCTACCAGTGGCAGGGATCGCTCCCCTCGGGCGACTTCGACGTCACCCTCGCCGCCAGTCATCTGTACTCGCACCCAAGCAATCTCGCCATCACCCACACCTGCACCGACTCCGCGACCCATACCGTCAGCATCCTTCCCTCGCTCCTCCAGTTCCCCAACCTCGTCACCCCCAACGGCGACGGTATCAACGACCGCTGGCGCATCGTCAATCTCCTCGAGTACGGTCTCTATCCCATGAACGAACTCTGGATCTATAGCCGCTGGGGCGACCTCGTCTACCATGTGCGCGACATCCACGACGAGAGCCAGTTCTGGGATCCCACAGACCTCTTCTGTCCCGACGGCACCTACTTCTACCGCTTCTCCGCCAAAAGTTTCTGCGGGCTGATACGGCTGAACGGCGTCATCGAGGTCGTCCGCTGATGCCGGCGGGACGCCGGCGCTCCATATTGCCATTGCGATTCAAAAAAAAAACCGTATCTTTGCAACTGGTAATAATTGCAATCGAAAGATGGAACTGACTATACTATTGTGTTTTGCAGCCTACACGCTGTTGCTTTTCCTCGTTATGTGGCTCACCGGGCGGCGCGGCGCCAAGGGCAACGAGGCCTTCTTCCGCGCCGGACGCAAGTCCCCTTGGCCCGTGGTGGCCTACGGCATGATCGGTGCCTCGCTCTCCGGCGTCACCTTCATGTCTGTTCCCGGCGACGTGCTCGCCAACAAGTGGTTCTACATGCCGATGGTCCTCGGCTATGTCCTCGGCTACGCCACCATCGCCCTGGTCCTCCTGCCGCTGTATTACAAGCTCAACCTCACCTCCATCTACACCTACCTCTCCCAGCGCTTCGGCCTGCGCAGCGAGCGCACCGGCGCCCTCTTCTTCATCATCTCGCGCCTCCTCGGCTCCGCGCTGCGCATGTACCTGGTGGTCTTCGTGCTCCACGAGTTTGTCTTCTCCGCCTGGGGCATACCCTTCTGGGTGCCGGCGGTGGTCTTCATAGCCATCATCCTGCTCTACACCTTCGCCGGCGGCATCAAGACCGTCGTCTGGACCGACACCCTCCAGACCACCTTCCTCATCCTCGCCGCCGTGGCCACCGTGGTGGCCATCCTCGGCAACCTCGACCTCAGCCTCCCCGACCTCCTCCGCACCTCCTCCGAACAGGGCTACACCCAGATGTTCAACACCGACCCCATGGCTCCCAAGTTCTGGCTCAAGCAGGTGCTCGCCGGCATGTTCGTCACCATCACCATGACGGGCCTCGACCAGGACATGATGCAGAAGAACCTCACCTGCAAGACCCTCCGCGACGCGCAGAAGAACGTCATGACCTCGAGCCTGCTCTTCATCGTGGTCAACATCGTCTTCCTCTGCCTCGGCGCGGCCCTCATTGCCTACGCCACGCAGACGGGTTTCGAGTTGCCCACGGGCGCCGACGGCCGTGTGGTTGGCGACAAAATCTTCCCGTCCATCGCCTTCTCCCTCAACGGCTTCACGGCCATCTGCTTCGTCCTCGGCATCGTCGCCGCGGGCTATTCCTCCGCCGACGGCACCCTCACGGCCCTCACTACCACCTTCTGCTACGACTTCCTCGGCTTCGGGAAAGCGGATAGGGGAGAGCGGAGACTCTCCACTACCACCGTCCGCCGTCTGGTCCACGTCTCCTTCGCCCTGCTCTATCTGCTCATCATCGTGGCCTTCCGGCCGTTCCACAGCGACTCCCTCATCACCATCATCTTCGATGTCGCCGGCTTCACCTACGGTCCCCTGCTGGGCCTCTATGCCTTCGGCCTCTTCACCAAGCGCGGCGTCGACGACCGCTTCGTGCCCTACATCGCCATCGCCTCGCCCGTCATCTGCTACTTCCTCAAGCTCTTCTCGCCCACATGGTTTGGCTACACCTTCGGCTTCGAAATACTCCTCCTCAACGGCCTCATCACCTTCCTCCTGCTGCTCCTTGCCAAACCCAAACATGTATAACGACAATGCGGACGGCAGGTTTAACGGCGAATTACTCGGATTTTGCGTTTAATAAACGGCGAATTATACGAATTATGCGAAAGCTACGCAGGTCAATGAGTGGCGAATTACTCGAATGTTCCCAATGCAAACCGCATGTTGCGGTTTGCCTGTTGTCCCTGTTGTCTCCGTTGTCGTTAAAAAAAAATACTGTTGTCGTAAAAAAGAATCTGTGGTCGTAATAAATTTTTAATTTTTAATTATTAATTTTTAATTGATAAAGTGAACTTCTTCACCACCATCCTCGGTTCGGGCGCCGCGCTGCCCACGGGACGCCGCCGCTGCAGCGCCCAGGTCGTCAACATCAACGGATTCAAAATCCTCCTCGACTGTGCCGAAGGCACCCAGGACCGCATACGCCAGCTGCACGTCAAGCTGCAGAGCCTCGGCACCGTGCTCATCTCGCACCTCCACGGCGACCACTTCTTCGGCCTCCCGGGCCTCCTCTCCACCATGCACCTCTGCGGCCGCACCGAGCCCGTCACCGTCGTGGCCCCCAAGGGCGCCAGGCAGGTCATCGAAACCACCTTCGACCTCACGGGCAACCACATAGGCTACGAGCTCAACTTCATCGAGATGGACTTCGCCGAAGGCGAGCAGCGCGTCTTCGAGTGTCCGCGCTGCACCGTCGACGCTTTCCCCATCCTCCATTCCGTGCCCACCTATGGTTTCCGCATCACCGAGGTGCCGCGGGGCGGCCACCAGGCCCGCGTCTACACCTACTGCTGCGACACGGAGTACAGCGAGAGCCTCGTGCCCCACATGCAGGGCGCCGACCTCCTGTGCCTGGAGTGCACCTTCGCCGACGACCTTGCCGACCTCGCCCGCCAGCGCCAGCACCTCACCGCCGGCCAGGCCGGCCAACTCGCCGCCCAGGCGCAGCCCAAGCACCTGCTGCTCACCCACATCAGCGCCCGCTACCACGAACCCGACCTCCTGCTCCAGCAGGCCACGGCCCACTTCGAGAACACCACCGTCGCCACCGACGGCCTCGTCGTCGAGGTATCGGCCAAATAATACAAGATAGACAAAAAAAGAACAGCCGAAATCGGCTGTTCTTCAGCGGAGAGACAGGGATTCGAACCCTGGGACCAGCAAGCTGGTCAACGGTTTTCGAGACCGCCCCGATCGACCACTCCGGCATCTCTCCTCGGGCGTCTTCCGCTCGCGGAAAACGGCTGCAAAATTACAAACAAAAATCCACATGGCAAAATTTTTCTCTCAAAAAAACGCCAACGCCTTTTACAACCATTTGACATAAAACTTGTTAAATCGTCCACGCATCGGCGCGCCAACCATCGTAAAACGTCAACCGCCGCCCCCTTTCCGCACCCCTGCGGCGGCCATTTCCGCCCCCTCCGCAGCGCCGCGGCCCGCACGGCTACAGACCGGGACAAATAGGTACCCAATTCGCCCCTTATTCGGCCCTTCTTATATAGTTCTCATATACTTCACATATAGTTCTTATATAGTTCCTATATACAGTATATAAGAACTATATAAGA
>CALGCG010000031.1 GCA_937884485.1 uncultured Bacteroidales bacterium | reverse complement strand
ATCTTGCACCAACCATCCTTTCTCACGGAACAAGTCAAACTGCTGACGAGCCATAGCATACACACGCTCATCATGCTCATCTGTACCGTCTTCAAAATTGATTTCGGGCTTGATGATATGATATAATGACATCTCATTTCCTTCCGCCTCTCGACGTGCTTCATCAGAATTCAGCACATCATACGGACGGCTACTCACTTGTTTCGCCAACGCCTTTGGCGGACGAATACCTCGAAATGGTTTTACCTTCATAACTATTGTCTTTAAACGTTAATCTATAAACATTCAACTACTTTCCCTTCTCCGTTTTCCCCATAACGCACGAGCCATTAAATACGGCATTAGGCTCTACGGTTAAACTTTGAGTATGGATTTCGCCTTCAATATGGCTTGTAGCGCGCAATGCCAAAGACTGTTTGGCATCGACTTTACCTTCTACAAATCCCATAATCTCCGCGTTTTGACACTCCATCGTACCTACCACACGACCATTTTCTCCCACTACGATTTTCCCAACGCATTTCACATCACCTTCTATCGTACCGTCCACGCGAATATCGCTATCGGTAATAATAGTACCAATAATCTTGCTGCCTGCGGTCAATGAATTATACAATGACCCCGCATTTGATTGTATTCCTGCCATATTTTTCCTTGTTTTTATGAGATTTATCATATCTTATGATTGTTATTCGCATGAAATAACCTGCAAAAGTACAAAAAAAATCTCAATCCTGCAAACAAAAACATATTTTTTATTTTTTTTGTGAAAAATTTGTATATTCTCTTTTTTTTTTGTACCTTTGTGGCGATATTTGGATAATAGGTAATTTTAGGTATTATTTATATGAAAAAAGGTTTATTTCTCGCATTTGTATTGCTATCAGCAATTCAGTTACACGCACAACTTCCTAATGTTCGTTTACAAGATGTAAACGGCAACACTATTCAAACGGGTGAAATCAGCAATGATGGTAATCCTATTATCATTTCATTTTGGGCTACATGGTGCAAGCCTTGCTTGCGCGAACTGAAGGCTATCCATGAGGTATACCCTGATTGGCAAGATGAAACGGGTGTAAAGATGATTATTGTTAGTATTGACCAAGCCCAAGATGCCAACAAGGTGAAGCCACTCGTAGATGGTTTTGGTTGGGAATATGAAGTACTGCTTGACCCTAATGGCGATTTCAAACGTGCTATGAACGTGCAGAACGTGCCTCATGTCTTCGTGCTTGACGGCAAAGGAAAGATTGTCTATAACCACGCAGGTTATACCGAAGGTGGCGAGCAAGACATCTATGATGCACTACAATAATGCAGTCTCTACTATGTGATTACTATGAGATTACTATGTGATTACTATGAGATTCAAATAAGTTGATAGGTACAACATTATAAGATGAATATTAGGAAATACATACTCTTTTTATCCTTTATTCCTACCCTGCTGTGGGCGAATGACACGGTGTATGTCGTAGGTGGCATTCAGCACGAAGGTTTGATACCTACGATTGATGTAGGTCGTCCTCTGCCTAAATGGGCAAAGATGCACTATCTCAGCAACACGTATTTAGATTTAGGTCTGCGTTGGGATCACCAAACGGGAGACGGAAATCGGGAATCGGGAATCGGTTTTCAGGGATTAGAACTCATTACACGCTCCGAACTCACCGAATGGCCTATGCTCGGTTACGATGAGGACTTTGGTGGATATGGTTTGAGCCACTTGCATATAGGCGCCACATTTGATTGGGGTAAGATTACTGTGGGTGATGTCTATGGTCAGTTCGGTAGCGGTATGGTGCTACGTTTGTACGAAGACCGCGCCTTGGGCGTAGATAATGCATTGCGAGGAGGAAAAATAGAGGTAACACCGTACAAAGGATTATATATCACTGCATTGGGCGGTAAGCAACGTCGCTATTGGAATTGCTACGACGACCACGCTTGGGGATGGAACTACAAGCAAGATGCCGTCTTGGGAGCCAATCTCGAATTGGGAATCCACGAGTGGTCAGAGGCATTGCAAGAGGCGGGTGCTAACTTCACGATTGGTGGTAGTTATGTCAGTAAGTACCAACAGAAGGATACGATTATCTTTAACACGGTCATCCAACCAGAAGGCAAATACGACTACTACTATAATCTGCCTGCGTGGGTGGGCTCGGGTAGCGTGCGCGCGCAACTGCAAATGAAGGGTTGGAATGCGTTGGTTGAATATGCCTACAAGGCCAACTTTGCCTTCGCCTGGATGATTGGCGCCGGCGCCTACTTCGGCCAGCACGTCAGCGCCGGCCTCTACTACTACGGCCTTGGCACCCACAACATCGACTACACCGAGAACACTCTCGACGAGCACCTCCTGAGCGCCTCTGCCCTCCCCCGCGAGCGCCGCAGCGTCGGCAGCGTGATGCTCCGCATCGGTTTCCACTTCTAAACCATAGCGACAAAAAAAGCCCCGCCATCACGGCGGGGCTTTTTTTTTATATCCCTACGGTTAGTCAATCTTGTCGAACCCGAGATAGGGGCGCAGGCATTCGGGCATCACGATGCCGTCCGGCGTCTGGTTGTTCTCCAGCAGGGCGGCGACGATGCGCGGCAGGGCCAGGGCCGAGCCGTTGAGGGTGTGGCAGAGCTGCATTTTGCCGTTCTCGTCCTTGAAGCGCAGTTTCATGCGGTTGGCCTGGAAGGTCTCAAAGTTGGACACCGAGCTGACCTCCAGCCAGCGTTTCTGCGCGGCGCTCCACACCTCGAAGTCGAAGGTCATGGCGGAGGTGAAGCTGATGTCGCCGCCGCAGAGTTTGAGGATGTGGTAGGGCAGGCCCAGCTTGTCGAGCAGGCCGCCGACATGGCGTTTCATTTCCTCCAGCATGTCGTAGGAGCGGTCGGGGTGTTCGATGACCACTATCTCGACCTTCGAGAACTCGTGCAGACGGTTCAGGCCGCGGACGTCCTTGCCGTAGCTGCCGGCCTCGCGGCGGAAACACTCGCTGTAACCCACGCGCTTGATGGGGAACTGCTTGGCGTCGACCACTTCGCCGCGGAAGATGTTGGTGATGGGCACCTCGGCGGTGGGAATCATGTAGAAGCCGTCGAGCGGAATGGCGTACATCTGGCCCTCCTTGTCGGGCAGCTGGCCGGTGCCGAGGCCGCTGGCCTCGTTGACCATCAGCGGGGGCTGTATCTCCACGAAGCCGGCGTCGGCGGCCTCGTTGAGGAAGAAGTTGATGAGGGCACGCTGCAGGCGGGCGCCCTTGCCCTTGTAGAAGGGGAAGCCGGCGCCGGTCACCTTGTTGCCCAGCTCGAAGTCGATGATGTCGTATTTGGCACAGAGGTCCCAATGGGGCAGGGCGTCGGCGGGCAGGTCGGGCTTGTGGCCGTACTCGGCCACCACCACGTTGTCGGCCTCGCTCTTGCCGCAGGGCACCGTGGGGTGCGGAGCGTTGGGCAGCGAGATGAGCTTCTCGTTGAGGGTCTTCTCGGTCGAGGCCAGCTCCTCGCTGAGGGCTTTCTCCTCGCCCTTGAGCTCGGCGGTGCGGGCCTTGGCGGCCTCGGCCTCGTCCTTCTTGCCTTGTTTCATCAGCATGCCGATTTCCTTGGCCATGCGGTTCTGCTCGGCCTTGACGGCGTCGGCCTTCACCTGCAGGGCACGGCGCTGGGCGTCGAGCTCCAGGATTTCAGCTATGCGCTCTTCGACATTCTGTACGTTCTTAATCTTCAGTCGGGAAATGATTTCCTCGGTATGATCTTTGATATATTGCAGTTGCAGCATCTTGATTGATATATTAAAACTATTAAGTAACGCAAAGCTGCGCTAATTATTATATGTCAGAGAAACTTTTTCAGTGTGCCGACCGCTTCGATGTCGGCGGGGAGCCAGCGGACGGCCTCCAGTTCGTCCTTCGACAGCCAGCGGGCGGCGGAGTGTTCCCTGAGCGTGGGCTCGCCCTCGGGGGTGCAAAGGAAGAGGCGCATGGAGAGGTGGAACTTGGGGTAGTCGTATTCCACGCGGGCCACCTCCTCCCCCACCCTCACCTCGAGCGCAAGCTCCTCGCGCAGTTCGCGCCGCAGGGCCTCCGCGGGGGCCTCGCCGGGCTCAATCTTGCCGCCGGGAAACTCCCACCATCCGGCCCAATCGCCGTAGCCGCGCTGCGTGGCAAAAAGACGACCGGCGCTCACAATAGCGCCGGCCACAACATTCACAGTCTTGTTCATATCCTGCTGTTATTGAGCGGAGAGAGAGGGATTCGAACCCCCGGACCCTCGCAGGTCAACGGTTTTCAAGACCGCCGCAATCGACCGCTCTGCCATCTCTCCGGTTGGTGTTTGAAAATGCAAAAGTACACCTTTTTGACGACATGGCAAAATTTTTTTTTCTAAATCGTTGCCATGTCGGAAAATAGTTGTACTTTTGCAGCGCGAAAAATCATTCATCAACAAACAAGAAACCACACAATGAAACGCATCAAACTCATGGCCATCGCGATGGCCGTTGTCGCCCTGATGGGCGCATGCAAGCAACAGAAGACCGAGTGCCCCGACACCACCGGGACCGTGCCGACCGACAACCTCTACGCCTTCGGCGCCGTTGACGGCAACGGCGACACCGTCGACCTCGCCACCCTCAAGGGCAAAGTGGTGCTGGTGGTGAACACCGCCACGGAGTGCGGCTTCACGCCCCAGTACGAGGAGTTGCAGAAGCTCTACGCCGCCTACAACGGCCGCGGCCTGGAGATTCTGGACTTCCCCTGCAACCAGTTCGGCCAGCAGGCCCCCGGCAGCAACGAGGAAATCCATGCCTTCTGCACCGGCACCTACAACACCACCTTCGCCCAAATGGCCAAAATCGACGTCAACGGCGACTCCGCCGCGGCCCTCTACCAGTGGCTGAAAGCCAAGGCCCCCTTCGGCGGCTTCGACACCACCGACCCCCGCGGCGCCTACCTCGACAAGATGTTCCGCCAGCAGGACCCCGAATACGACAAAAACCCTGACATCAAGTGGAACTTCACCAAGTTCCTCATCGACCGTCAGGGTAATGTGGTGCGCCGCTTCGAACCCACCGACCCCATGTCGGCAGTGAACGACGCCGTCGCCGAGCTGCTCCGCTAAAGAGCGGCGGCAGCCACCGCGATGATGGAGACAGGCACCGCTATGATGCAGATTGCCAGCACCACGATGGTCAGGATGCCGTAATATTTCCAGTAGCTCTTGCTGTTGGCGAGGAAACTCAACGCAGCTTCATTGCTGTTCAGCGCCACGGCCGTCTCGGCGGCCTTGGCGCCGCGCAGCATATAGATGATGATGGGGACATTCAGTCCGGCACCGGCAAGGTAGAAAACAGCTATCAAGGACATCGACATGGCGCCGAAGCCCGAGGTATTGTACATTTCGGCATTCTCCATGACTTCGTCCATCATGCCGCCCATGGCAAACATCATGATGGCGCCCAAAACCATGAAAACGCAACCGACAATGCTGAGGATGCCGAAGAATTTGTACCAGCGTCCCATCGAGCGGACATACTGCTTGGCCTCTTCCTGAAGTCTTAAATTTTGTTCTTCCATAATCTTATGTGTTTAATTGTTAATATTTTGCGTACATTTAAAAGATAGAGTACGTTTTGCAAATATAGCAAAATTTTGTTAAATCACAAAAAAAAAGCCGCCTGATTTCAACTCGGGCGGCCTCTTTTTTTTTATCCAACACTATTGTGCCCATACGGCACCCGGCGGCGGTACTCGATGTCCACGCCCTCCATGCGCAGCAGGCGGTACTTGCAGTAGGGCAGCCCGGCGTAGTTGCCCAGCGAGCCGTCGGCAGGCAGCACACGGTGGCAGGGGACGAAGAGGTTCAGTGCGTTGGCCCCCACGGCGCTGGCCACGGCACGCACCGCCGTGGGGTGCCCCGCCAGGGCGGCCAGCTCGCTGTAACTCACGGTGCAGCCCACCGGTATGCGGGCCACCTGGCGCCACACCTCCTGCTGCAGCTCGGTGCCGAAGGTGCGCAGCGGCAGGGGGTTCATGTCGCTGGCGCGGAAGAAGTTCTGCCGCAGCTCCTCCACAGCCTCGCGCAGCACGTCGGTCCACTGCCCGTCGACAATCGCGGCGCCGAACCCCTTCGACAGCCGTCGGCGAATAGCCTCATAGTGAACGGAATGAGGCCACAGGCTCAGGCACAGGCGGTCGCCGATGGAGCCCAGCTCCAGCTCGCCGACCGGAAACTTGCAGCGAATGGTGTAGATATGCGTCTCGTCCATGGCGGAAATCCTTATTGTACAAGAAAACCCTGCCGTGGAAGCAGGTCTCCTATCTTGTGTTTACTGTACTTTCCGTACTATTTGACAACATGTATCTCCCATTTGAAAATCATTTAGGGCTTCCCAGCCAAAATCACCGAACTCCCGAGGCTCATACCAAAAGGTGTCTTTGTCGCCAGAGAAATAGCTTTCGTATGGATATGTTTTTATAGATGCAATATAGTTTCTTTCGTCCAGCAGGAGAACTCGAGGAACACCGCTCATGGTATTTTCCAAAGGGTACGTTGTGTGAAAGAGGCTGATTACTTGGTTGTAGTCCTCGGGGTAACCCCGTTGCCTCCAAATGTACGTGTGATGGGTATCCACCCCTATTTGGGCACAATCTTGCATCAACATATCGTAATTCAGTGTATCAACACTATCGACCGAAACGATGAAATAGATGCGCCACTGAGAGGTGTCAATAGTATCCAATATAGGCTTGTATTTTTCATTGAAGCGGAGTTTACAACCATAACAGTACGGACTGCAGAATACCAAGGCCTTTTTGTGGGTGGTGTCAGGTATGCATAGATTGGCAATCTGCTCCAACTCAATATACTTATCAGGGGGAACATTGTATGTCTGTTTGTTGGTGCGTGTACAGCTGGCTATACACGCACCAATCAACAGGATGAAAAGTGTCTTTTTCATATCGCAATGGTTATACCATCCTCAACGATGAGAGATGAGACTGGGAGATCCACATATAGAATTCCTTCCTGCTCGGTAAGATGGTAAGAACCTTTCTTCACGAAGACGGTTTTGTTGTTGTCAAAACCGTCTATGAGATTTAGGTTGACGAGGGGATGGTCGTTATGGAAATGCACAACATTGTTTTGAATCCATGCAAAATCGCTAAGGTCATTCTTGTCAAAAATCAAAACAATGGAGGTTGGTTCACCTAGGTTGTCTGAACGTATGCCAATAAATCCATTAGATGCAGTGTCTGAAGTGGACGACTTTGTGCCTACTCGGACATATACTTCAGTATAGCAGGATACATTATACGGTTTGTCACACCAAACCTCGCGAGAAGCAACTGTACCATTCGGATGAAACGTCTCTTTTTTATGGTAAACACCATCTCGATATTGGACTTTGACTATTGCCTCGGGTTTTATGCCAAGTAATTTGGCTATTTGTCCGATAGTGGGTCTGGCCTTTGGGGTTGATGCGTCAATAGATGTGGCATCTTCTTTTGCGCATGCAATCATTACAGATGCTGTGCCGATTGCTAAAATAGCAACTAATCCGAATTTTTTAATGAGTCTTTTCATGATAATTGTTTTGTGATACATTAAATTTAATTTACGACGTCGTTTTCGGCGGCAAAGATATATCTTTTTTTTCAATCATCCATTATTTTTATATTTTATTTTTTATATTTTATATTTTATTTTTTATATGTATGCTGATTTTCAGTTGTATATGTGCTAAAAAAATCATGAAAATGATGTTTGAATTCGGAAAAAAAGCTATTATTGAGGGGAGGAGTGATGCAAAAATTGACATGCAGATGCTTCCCAACTTGCAGCAAAAAACGCTCGAAACTAATAGAAAACCCCGCCTCAGAGGGCGGGGTATCCAGATCTAAAAATCTAAAACAAATTACCTTTTTCTTCTTACTCAGCCTTCTTGGAGTAGCGTTTGTACTTGTTCATGAACTTGTCGACGCGACCGGCGGTGTCAACGAGCTTCAGCTTGCCGGTGAAGAAGGGGTGCGAGGTGTTCGAGATTTCGAGTTTCACCACGGGATACTCCTTGCCATCGGTATAGGTGACGGTCTCTTTGGTGTTGGCACAGCTCTTGGTGAGGATCATCGTGTCGTTAGACATGTCTTTAAACACCACGAGGCGATAGTTTTCGGGATGGATTCCTTTTTTCATTTTCTTCCTTTTAATAAGAAAGAGGAACGTGACCCGTTACTGCAGGTCGATCTCTTTAACTATTGGGATGCCGCCAAAGCACTGCGGCCTGTTGTACAGGACACGGAACAATTTGCACATCTTGTTTCCCTCATGGAAAAGGAATATGACGAACTGCCCACAAGTGACAGGAATAATCAGTTCTGCCAGGAACGGCTGAAAGCCGCCCAGGATTACCGTGATGGAACCTTGGATCTATTCCCTAATCAGGAAAAGTTCGATAAAACGATTCCTGTTTCTAAACCTAACGTGCAGTCATTCGACCGTGCTCCGGCTCCCAAAAGAGAACGGAAACAAAAAGATGACGGCCAGATGTCCATATCCGATTTTCTGGATAATTCCATAGAAGAAATCGATGCTCCTGCAGAACCAATCCAAAGACCAGTTGAACTTACCGCAGAGACCCTGCAGCCATTAAAACTTGCAGCCCAGGGTGAATATAACGATATCAAAGCGCATCATCCAGATCATCTGGTCGGTTTTGAACAGCACGGCTACTATGAGTTCTACGCTGAAGATGCCAAAGTTGTTGCAGCGCTCCTTGGCCATAAGGTTCTGGAAAAAGAACTGGTAGGCGGTGGCACTGTTGCTGTTACCGGTTTTCGTTCCGATGAATGGGCATCCCACGCCAATCAGCTCTGGAAAAATGGTAAAGACGTTTACCTTGTTGGTGAACAGGCAGACCATACCCATGCGCTGACCAAAGAACTGCTTGCAAAAGACTATATCCCTGTCGGCTCGGAAATAAAGATCGATGACAGAGATTTCAAAGTAGACAGTGTTGATTTCCAGACTGGGAAAGTCAGCATGACTGACCTCACGTTCTTCCGTGCCATGGAATTCCCGATCAGCCGTGTGGAACCTCTGGAATATGTCAAAAACATCATTGAAGAACAGGATTCTATTGTTGTAGACGCAGTTGATATTACTCAGGAAACGGGTGTTACCAATCTTGAGAGCGTGGATGAGCGTTTTGCAGTAGTCGATACCGAAGATGGACATTATGCAGTCTGGGATGAACTGACCAGCGCTTTCTATGTCGATTCTGATGGCGTAACAGAATACTTTGATGATGAATGGCTTGCCAATGATTATCTGGAGAATGTGCGTCAGGATGTTGCCATTTTAGAAGCAGCGAAACCTGCAGAACAAATGGAAGAGCCAGAAATCCCTCATAATGCTGTACCGGAAGAAACAACTACGGAAACAACAGAAGACACTCCGGAAATCGTTGAAGTTGTAACAGAACCGGAAATTCCTGTTGTTCATACACCAAAAAACTTCACGATTACTGATGAAGATTATGCTGTCGGCGGTCCGAAAGCAAAGTTCCGTGCCAATATCGAAGCAATCAAGTTGCTACAGGAATTGGAATCTGCTGACCGCCTTGCAACTCCCGAAGAGCAGGCCGTACTCTCCCGTTACGTTGGATGGGGCGGCATTGCTGATGCCTTTGACGATAGCAAACCGGCATGGTCAAACGAATATACAGAACTGAAAGGACTGCTCTCCCCGCAGGAATATGAGGCTGCCCGTTCTTCTGTATTAAATGCACACTATACCTCACCGATCATCATCAAAGCCATGTATGAAGCACTTGGAAACATGGGATTTACCAAGGGAAATGTACTGGAACCGTCCTGCGGTATCGGTAACTTCTTTGGCTGCCTTCCGAAAGAAATGTCTGGAAGCAATCTTTACGGTGTGGAACTGGATTCCATCACCGGCAGGATTGCTAAACAGCTCTATCAGAAAGCCAATATCACGATTGATGGTTTTGAAAGAACCAATTATCCGGATGACTTCTTTGATGTTGCTATTGGAAACGTGCCTTTTGGAAATTATCAGGTTCCTGACCGCCGGTACGACAAGCACCATTTCCAGATTCATGACTACTTTATAGCAAAATCCCTTGACCAGGTACGTCCTGGAGGTGTTGTTGCTGTTATCACATCAAGTGGAACCATGGACAAGCAGAGCACTGCAACCAGAGAATACATTGCTCAGCTTGCTGATCTTGTGGGCGCTATCCGTCTTCCCAACAATGCGTTCAAGAAAAATGCCGGCACGGATGTTGTTACGGATATCCTGTTTCTGCAAAAACGCGAACGTCCGCGGATCATCGAACCCGATTGGGTACACCTTGGCAAGAACGATGACGGCTTTGCCATCAACAGTTATTTCATTGACCATCCCGAAATGATACTCGGACGGCAGACCTCGGAGAGCACACAGTACGGCAAGCAGGACTTCACGGTTGAACCCATTGAGGGCTTGGAGCTTGCCGATCAGCTTCACGATGCTGTGAAGTATATCCGTGGCACTTATACCGAAGCGGAGCTGCCCGATCTTGGTGAGGGTGAAGCAA
>CALGCG010000030.1 GCA_937884485.1 uncultured Bacteroidales bacterium | reverse complement strand
AGGAGCAACTCTCATACGCCATGTTTCCCGTAGGTGATATAATCAAGCCTGAAGTGCGGCGTCTGGCACAGGAGGCAGACCTTCCTTCCGCTGACAAGAAGGATTCACAGGGCATATGCTTTGTCGGAAAGGTAGATCTTCCGACTTTCCTTCAGCAGAAACTCAAGCCTTGCGAAGGTGATGTAGTGGAAGTGTATGATGCCTATTACTCAGATAACAGTCAATATTCGTTCATTCGTGAGACACTTGAGTCGATTCTGTCAGATGAAGCAGATAGTCTGAAGATGATAACGGATTATGTATCGGATGACAAGACTGTTCAGGTGGAGCCTGTTGCCTGTCCGTTCTCGATGGAAAAGACTGCTGCCCTGTCGGATGAAGTCCTTCTGAAGCTTTCTCAGCCTGTCAGATATGACATAAGGTTCGAGACAGAGACTTACCGCAGCGGAAGAAAGCATATAAAGAAGACCCGCTACAAGGAAAATCCTCATGGAAAGATTGTCGGCAGACATGACGGAGCGCAGTTCTATACCATAGGTCAGCGTAAAGGTCTGAACATCGGAGGACACAAGGATTCCATCTTCGTGATCGAGACAGATATTCCGAACAATATCATCTATGTCGGTGAAGGCCACACGCACAAGGGACTTTCACGTAGTTGTCTGCGTATAGATCCGTCTGAAATCCATTGGATACGTGAAGATCTGGCCATGACTGTAGGTGAGATGCGTCGTTACAGGGTGCGGATACGTTATCGTCAGCCATTGCAGGATGCGCCCCTTATAATGCGTTCGAACGGTCTCTATATCCTTTTTGACCAGCCTCAGCGCGGTATAACTCCGGGACAGTTCGCTGCCTGGTATGCCCCTGTCGAATCATCTTTACAGACAGATGCCTCAGATACATCAGTCGAGATGCTTGGCTCGGGAGTGATTTAAACAGTTTTCGCTGCGGAAATTCCTGCCAGATATCCTGTGGAGAAGGCGGTCTGGAGATTGTAGCCGCCGGTGTCGGCGTCGAGGTCGAGGAGTTCGCCGACGATGTAGAGGCCGCTGACGAGGCGGCTCTCCATGGTCTTGGGGTTCACTTCGCCGAGGGCCACGCCCCCTTGGGTGACGATGGCCTCGTTCCAGTCGTGGGTGCCTGTGAGGGTGAACTCCACCCCTTTCAGCCAGCGGCCCAGACGGCGGCGCTCGTCGCCGGTAATCTGGTGCAGACGTTTATAATATTCTATATGTAACTGAGGCAGTGCCAGCGGTATGAGCTCGGCCGGGAGCCACAGGCGCAGGGCGTCGTTGAAGATGCGCGTGCCGTTTTGGTCGAGGTCGGCCAGCAGGCGGCGGTCCAGCTGCTCGGGGGTGAGGCCGGGCTTGAGGTCGAGGCGGGCCGTGAGGGGCTGCCCGGATTGCAATGGGCGTGTGGCGATACGACTGGCGCTGAGCACGATGGGACCTGAGAGACCGTCCTGCACGAAGATCATTTCGCCCACGCCCGACTTGAACATCGGGGCGTTCGACGAGCCTTCATACAGAGCCAACTGCACATTCTTCAGCTGGAAGCCGATGAGTTCTGCGGGGATTTTCTCCGCACATTTCAGCGGCACCAGCGAGGGGACAGGTTCCACCACGGTGTGCCCCAGCTCGCGGGCCATGCGGTATCCGGCGCCGGTGCTGCCTGTGGTGGGGTAGGAGAGGCCGCCGGTGGCCAGGACGATGTGGCGGCAGGCGATGCGTTCGCCGCGCTCGAGGATGACTGCCGTGGCTTGGCCTTCGAAGGTCTCGATGCTCTTGACGGTGGTGTTCTTGCGGATGTCGACGTTGGCGTTCTGCTCCAGCTCGTGCATCAGGGACAGGAAGATGTCGAGGGCTTTGCCGCTGGCGGGGTAGACGCGGTTGCCGCGTTCCACGGTCAGCGCCACGCCCCTTTGCTCGAAGAAGTCCATCAGCTGTTGGTTGAAGAAACGGCCGTAGGCGTTGCGCAGGAAACGGGCGTCGCTGCCGATGTGGGGCAGGGTGTCGCGCAGGGCATTGGTGTTGGTGAGGTTGCAACGGCCCTTGCCGGTGATGCGCAGCTTGCGCCCGGCCTGGTCCATCTTCTCCAGCAGCAGCACGTGCTTGCCGCGCCCTGCTGCCGTCACGGCGGCCATCAGGCCTGCTGCGCCGCCGCCAACCACTATCACATCGTACTCCATCAACTAACCACTTAACACTAACCACTAAACACTAACCACTGCTCAGATTTTCGCCGAGACGTTGATGTAGTCGGCCGGATGGATGCAGAGCACGGGAATCTGCGAGCGGTGGACTATCTGCTGGGCGTTGGTGCCGAGGAATATCTGGCTGATGATGCGGTCCTGCTCGGTGTTGATGACCACCAGGTCGGCATTGATGTCCTCGGTGTATTCCATCACCGTGTCGCAGTAGTTGGAGTAGGGGCGGATCACCGTCTGGTACTTCACGCCCTCCTTGTCCAGGTAGTCGGTGCTCTGCTGCACGTAGGTGCGCAGCACCTGTTCGTCCTCCTTCATGTCCAGCAGACCGAGGATGTAGACCTCCGAGTCGAATATCTTGGCCATGGAGGCTGCAGGCGGCACCTTCTGGCGCGAGTTGGCGTTGACGCGCAGGGGCACCACGATGCGCTCCAGCTTTTTGTGGAAGTCGTAGCCCTGGCGCACGGTGAGCACGGGGCAGGGCGAGTCCTGCACGATGCGCACGGCCTGGCTGCCCATCCAGTATTTCTCAAAGCCCGAGGCTCCGTTGGTGCCGATGATAATCATCGAGGCCAGTTCGCGCGTGGCCGTCGTGGCCAGGGCGGGAGCCACCTTGCCGTTGGTGATTTGCCAGCGCAGCTTGCCGTACTTCATGGCGGGCTGGTATTTGTCGCAGAGGGCCTGCAACTTGTCCTCGGCCAGGTTGGTCATAGTGTTGAGCTGTTCGTCGCTGAAGAGGAGCTTCTCGCGGCGAGCCCAAATCAGTATAATGTCGCTCTGGAAGCGGTTGGCCACGTCGATGGCCAGCTCCAGTGCCATGTAGGAGCCTGCTGAAAAATCTGTTCCGACAATGATTGGTTTCATCCTTTTATTTTTTCTTTATTTATTATATCATAACGCGCCCTCGGCAATTTTAGTATGTCGGGGGCGCTTTTTTTTTGTTTTTTCTTGTTTCTTTGCCGCGAGGGACGCCGTTTGCCACCGCATCCGGCAGGCACTGCCATGGCCTTTCCGCCCTTCGTTCTTCCGCCCCTCGCCCTGCCATCTCCCACCGAGGCAGGAGATGGGTGGGAGATGGGTAGGAGATGGTAGGGAGATGGTAAAGAGTTGGTTTATTTTATGTGCTGATTATCACCCTGTTATGTGCGGGTGTTTTTGCACCGTTTCAGCACTTTTTGCAAAAAATGTGTTCTGTGTTGATAATCAGTTGGATGGGTGCTGTTTTGCAAAAACTTTTGGCCGTTAGGAAAAAAAATACTACTTTTGCATTCCCAACCGACGGTCGCGCAGACCTAAAAAACAATATTGTAACAGTGAGTAACGACAATTTGGACGGGCGCAGTCTCTCTGCGCAGGAAAAAGATATCGAACGCGCGTTGCGCCCCTCGGGGTTCGACAGCTTTGCCGGGCAGCACCAGGTGGTGGAGAACCTCAGGGTCTTTGTCCGTGCCGCCAAGGACCGCGGCGAGCCGCTGGACCATGTGCTGCTCTACGGCCCTCCGGGCCTGGGCAAGACCACCCTCAGCAACATCATTGCCAACGAGTTGGGCGTGAGCATCAAGACCACCTCCGGCCCCGTGCTCGACAAGCCCGGCGACCTGGCGGGCCTGCTCACCTCCCTGCAGCCCAACGACGTGCTCTTCATCGACGAGATACACCGCCTCTCGCCCGTGGTGGAGGAGTATCTCTACAGCGCCATGGAGGACTTCCGCATCGACATAATGATCGAGTCCGGTCCTGCGGCCCGCAGCGTGCAGCTCAACCTCAAGCCCTTCACCCTCATCGGCGCCACCACCCGCAGCGGCATGCTCACCGCCCCGCTGCGCGCCCGCTTTGGCATCAACTGTCGCCTGGAATACTATGACGCCGAGACGCTTACCAAGATTGTCAACCGCTCGGCCTCGCTCCTGCAGGTGAAGATTACCTCCGAGAGCGCCATCGAGATTGCCCGCCGCTCGCGCGGCACCCCCCGTATCGCCAACCGCCTGCTGCGCCGCGTGCGCGACTTTGCGCAGGTCAAGGGCGACGGCACCATCACCCTCGACATTGCACGCTATGCCCTCCAGGCCCTCAATGTGGACCGCAACGGACTGGACGACATGGACATCCGCATCCTCACCGCCATCATCGACAAGTTCAAGGGCGGCCCCGTGGGGCTCAACACCGTGGCCACCGCCGTGGGCGAGGACGCCGGCACCGTGGAGGAAGTCTACGAGCCCTACCTCATCCAGGAGGGCTACCTCATGCGCACCCCCCGCGGCCGCGAAGCCACCATGCTCGCCTACCAGCACCTCGGCAAGATAAAACAGAACGGCAACCAACAGGAACTCTTTTGAAATTATGAAACACACACTGCTCATAGCATTGCTGCTGGCCGTTGGCACGACGGCCTTCGCGCAGCGCCAAAAGATCTCCGTCGGCAAAGACGGCGAGATGATTGTAAACGGCGACACTGTCGCCTACATCGAAAAGGAGGGCTGCAAACTGCTCAGCACGGAATGCGTCTTCACCATCGTGGACGCGAACGACGACCTGCTCATCACCGTGCGGCAGGAGAGCTTCACCGACCGCGAGCGCCGCAGCCGCGAGTTCCCCGACGGCACCCCGACGGCCTACCTCGTCTTCTCCTTCCGCGGCAGCGACGAGGTGGCCGAGGTAGACTCGCCCTTTTTGCCCAAGGAGGCTTCCATCGCCAAGCTCGTGGCCCGCCACCGCCTCATCAAAGACCGCCAGCTCGACCCCGAGGCCGTGCGCCAGTTCATCATCGCCAACGGCACCCGATTCAGCGACCGCGAGCGCCAGCAGAACCAGCCGCCGGCCATCATTATTCAACGATAACCAATATGCTGCAACCCGGAATCAAAGGACATAATGAACAGACCTGCTACGAGAGTGTGCTGCCAATGATTCGGGTGTGTAACAGAGTAACTTTAATGAAAATGAATATGAAGAAAGGTATTTTTATTATAATGGCTGTCTGCATGATGTTTTTTGTCGGCTGCCAGAGTGACGACGAGGGGACCTCGGCCACCCATTACTACACCATCTCCACCGACGACATGTCGTGGGGCCGTGCCGATATGACCTATATCGCCGATTTCTTCACCGACGACGTGAGGATGTTCACCGTCGACGGGACGACCGCTGCAGCCGACCGCGAAGCCATGAAGCGCTACAACAACATACTGTCGCAGATCGACGACGAGGCCGTATGCGCGCAGTTCCCCTGCGAGTACGACGAGAACCTCGAGGAGTACCTCTACTACCAGGTGCACCTGCTGCGCACAGAGGGCATGCCCGATACCCTTGCCGGCAAGCGCTGGAGCCACGACGGAGTCAAGGTCAGATAATTCACCCTGGAGGAGCTGCAGCAGATGGCGAGCATGGTAAAATAAATATTATATTATGCCATGTGAAATATTTGTTGTACCTTTGCAGCAAAATTGATGTGTGAAAAATAAATAACATTTGATTATATGCAGACACTTATCAAGAATATCAAGGAACTGGTGCAGGTGGAGACCGGCCGGCAGAAGCTTCGCGCCCAAGGCAAGGAGATGGCGCAGATGGAGACCGTCAAGGACGCCTACCTCCTCGTGGAGGACGGCAGGATAAAGGCCTTCGGGCCGATGAGCGAACTGGGAGCGGACGGCTGTGGTGCCGGCGAGACGCCGGCGCTCCAAATCGACGCCACGGGCCGCATGGTCTTCCCCACCTTCTGCGACTCGCACACCCACCTGGTCTACGCCAACTCGCGCGAGCACGAGTTCGTGGACAAGATCCGCGGCCTCTCGTATGAGGAGATTGCCAAGCGTGGCGGCGGCATCCTCAACTCTGCCAAAGCCACTGCGGCGGCCTCGGAGGACGAGCTCTACGACATGGCCCTCCAGCGGCTGGAGGGGGTGATGCGCCTCGGCACTGGCGCCATGGAAATCAAGAGCGGCTACGGCCTCTCGACGGAGAGCGAGCTCAAGCTGCTCCGCGTCATACGGAGGCTGAAAGAGAATACACCCATGACCATCAAGGCCAACTTCCTCGGCGCCCATGGCATCCCCATGGAGTACCGTGGCCACCAGGAGGACTACGTCGACCTGGTCATCAACGAGATGCTGCCGCGCGTGGCGGACGAAGGCCTGGCCGACTTCATCGACGTCTTCTGCGACCAGGGCTTCTTCACCGTCGACGACACCGCCCGCATCCTCGAGGCCGGCATCAAGCGCGGCCTGCGGCCCAAGATACATGCCAACGAGATGGCCATCTCGGGCGGCGTGCAGGTGGGTGTGAAATACAATGCCATCTCCGTCGACCACCTGGAGCAGATGGACGATGCCGAGATAGATTGTCTTAAAGGCAGCGAGACGATGCCCACCGTGCTGCCGGGCTGCGCCTTCTTCCTCAACCTGCCGCTGTCGCCGGCGCGCCGGATGATCGACGCGGGCCTGCCGGTGGCCATGGCGTCGGACTACAACCCCGGCACCGCCCCCTCGGGCAACATGCAGCTCGTCCTCTCGATGGCCTGCATCCGCTACCGTCTCACCCCCGAGGAGGCCTTCAACGCCACCACCCTCAACACCGCCTATGCCATGGGCGTCAGCCGCGAGCTGGGCACCATAGCTGTGGGCAAGAAGGCCAACTTCTTCATCACCAAGCCCATCGCCAGCTACGAGTACATGCCCTACAGCTTCGGCGAGAACAAGGTGGAGCGCGTGTTCCTGAACGGCGTGGAGATGTAGGTGGCGCGAGCGGACGCCCACACGACAAAGCATAATCAACCGCAATGATAACAGCAACCCATATCAACAAGAGCTACGGCGACCTGCAGGTGCTGAAGGACATCTCGCTGGAAATCAACCAGGGCGAGGTGGTCAGCATCGTGGGTCCCAGCGGCGCCGGCAAGACGACGCTGCTGCAGATACTCGGCACCCTCGACCGCCCCGACAGCGGCACGCTGCGCTACGGCGACACCGAGGTGTCCAACCTGAAGGAGAAGGAGTTGGCACTCTTCCGCAACGAGCACATAGGCTTCGTCTTCCAGGCGCACCACCTGCTGCCGGAGTTCACGGCGCTGGAGAACGTCTGCATCCCCGCCCTCATCAAGGGCACCCCCATGAAAGAGGCGCAGGCGAGGGCCATGGAACTGCTCTCGCTCATGAAGGTGGACGGCCGCGCGGCGCACAAGCCGCAGGCCATGAGCGGCGGCGAGCAGCAGCGTGTGGCGGTGGCCCGCGCCCTGATGAACAGCCCCATGGCCGTGCTGGCCGACGAGCCCAGCGGCAACCTCGACTCGCAGCACGCCCGCGAGCTGCACGAGCTCTTCTTCCGCCTGCGCGAGCAGCTCAACCAGACCTTCATCATCGTCACCCACAACGAAGAACTGGCCTCCATGGCCGACCGAAAAATAACAATCATCGATGGAAAAAGCACAGAATAGACCACGGCAACAGAGCGGCGGTGCCGGCAGGACACCGGCGCACCAGATAGTCTACGGCCTCCGGCCCGTCATCGAGGCCATCGGCAGCGGCCAGCAGATAGAGCGCATCCTCATCCAGAACGGCCTCAACTCCTCGCTCCTGGGCGAGCTGAGAGCCAAGATGAAAGAGCACGACATCCCCTTCCAGTACGTCCCCGTGGAGAAACTCAACAAGATGACCACCGGCAACCACCAGGGCGTCGTGGCCACCATCGGCAGCGTGAAGTACCATTCCTTCATGGAGCTGGTCGAGACCCTGCCCGACAACGCCATGGTCGTCCTGCTGGACCACATCACCGACGTGCGCAACATGGGCGCCATAGCCCGCACGGCGGAGTGCACGGGTGTCAGCGCCCTCGTCGTGCCCGACCGCGGCACGGCGGCCATGAACGAGGACGCCATCAAGACCTCCAGCGGCGCCCTGCTGCGCCTCCCCGTCTGCCGCGAGCAGAACTTCAAGACCGTTGTCAACCTGGCCAAGCAGTATGGCTACCAGGTGGTTGCCGCCACCGAGAAAGGCGCCGAGCACTACCGCCGGGTGGACTTCCGCCAGCCCACGCTCCTCATCCTCGGCAACGAGGAGACCGGCATCAGCCCCGACCTGCTGAAGCTGAGCGACGTGCGCGCCAAACTGCCCATCGTGGGCGAGGTGGCCTCGCTGAACGTCAGCGTCGCCGCCGGCGTCTTCATGTACGAAGCCCTCGAACAGCGCGGCGAATAGACCGGGGAAAAACGGATGTTTGACAGGGGTTCACCTCGCCCCCTCTTCGCCCCTTCTTCGGCCCTTCTTATATAGTTCTTATATCGTTCACATATAGTTC
>CALGCG010000029.1 GCA_937884485.1 uncultured Bacteroidales bacterium | reverse complement strand
CTGGACAATCTGGACGAGGACAAGACCGAAACCAAGCAGCAGGCAGAGGCTCCGTTTCCGCTTCCTGAGACACTGCCCCAGATCGTCCGCTATGCACTGGCCCGCCAGTTGGCTGCGATCTATGAGAAGGCAGGCGGCAAGGACGTGGAGGTATTTGTGCGCAAGGCATACGAAGCCAGCGACGAGGATCTCCAGAAAGCCGCAAAGCTGGCCGGAACTCTGGCGCAGGTGAACATAGCCACGGACGCCATGCAGCGCGCCATGGAGCAGACACAGCTCGCGCTCATGACCTCTCTCACGATCAAGGAGGTGCCCGACCATGAATAACCTCCGCGAAGTATTTCAGAAATATGCGGCCGTCGTTTTCTTCGATACAGAGACGACCGGCCTCGAAGCCGACAGCTGCCAGATCATTGAGCTGGCGGCGATCAGGATCGAGCAGACCGAGCGCGGCACTCTCAAAGTAGCAGACAGCGCCGACCTGTTCGTGAAGCTGCCTGACGGCCAGAAGATCCCGGAGAGGATCGTCGAGCTGACAGGGATCACCGACGAGCTGCTGGAGTCTGAGGGTGTGACTGAGGCCGACGCTGCAGCAGCCTTTACCGACATGATCCGCAACGACAAGGGCCCGGTGCTTCTGGTGGCCCATAACGCGCAGTTTGACCTCTTGTTTATCAGGGCTATGCTCTGGAGACATGTCGGAGACGGCGAGGAAATGTTCGAGGCCGCCGACTATCTGGACAGCCTGACCGTTTACAAAGACCGCAGGGCCTACCCTCACAAACTGGCGAACGCGATCGTCGCCTATAAGCTGGAGGACAAGGTGCAGAACTCCCACCGCGCGATCGACGACGTGGCCGCACTGTTTGAGGTGTGCAAGGCCATGGACGACGAGAGGGCCGACCTTCTCACCTATGTGAACGTGTTCGGCTATAACCCGAAGTACGGCGTGAGCGGGTACCGCCTCGACGGCGTGGCCTACCACCCGCAGCGCTTCAACAACTTTATGCAGGCGCCGAGCTACACGCTCCCGGCGTTGTGCCAAAGGAGGGCCAACGAATGAGATCCAGCACTCTGAGAGTGTACGAACCGGAGGCGAACACCTCCAGACAAACAGAAAGGAGCGGCCGCCCGACGCAACCGGGCAACCGCTCCACCGCCTCCCAACCTATCCGCAGGAAAAGGAAGCGCAAGACTATTTTACACCGCCTCGTCTATTTTTGCAAGAGTCTGAACTGGAAGGGGCGCCTCGTGCTGGCAGTGCTGGCGCTGGCTTTTATCCTTCCGATCGCGCTCATGCTCACCAGTGGCCGAGAGGCCCCGGAAGATACCGGAGCGGCCGATGTGCCGCCGGTGGCAACCACCACAGAAGCACCGGATCCTGTGCCTGAGTACATATTCAGAGACGGAACCGAAGGCACGCCGGTGAACTGGCAAGCCCTGACGGCTGCATGGGCCGCCGAGGCAGGCTTTGAAAAACGCTACGACCTGACCGACGCCGAACGCTGGGAAATCGCGTCCGCGATCACCGCCGAGGCTGAGGGTGAGCCCTTCGCTGGCAAGGTAGCCGTGGCCCAGTGCATTCTCCAAGCGTGTGAGGACGACGGGATCCGGCCCTTCGAGGCTCTGAGCACATACGGGTATAGCCGCTGGCGCCCGGAACCGTGCGAGGAAGCTCTGGAAGCCGTGCAGGCTGTGTTTGACTTCGGACAGGTAGCCAGCACGGAGCCGATCAAGTATTTTTACGCACCGGCCCGCGTTGTGAGTGACTGGCACGAGTCGCAGGTGTATGTAATGACGATCAACGGCCACAAGTTTTTCAAGGAGGCGACGGAGTAATGGACGAGAACAAGAACCACCCGGTCAGACTTTTGACCAACCTTCTGTCTGACCTCATTATTCGACTATCAGAAACCGAGCGACAGCTCGACGAAGCCCGCAAGAGTTCCGACGACTGGTACCAGCACTGGCAGACCAAGGACGCGCAGCTCAAAGCGGCAAACGACCGGATCGCGGAGCTGGAGGCACAGCTCGGCGTCAAAGATATGAAAGGAGCAACCAACAATGGGTAAAGCAATCAAACAGGCGAAAGAGATCGCCGCAGAAATTCAGGAAAACGAGCAGACGGCCACCGCTGCCGCTGCTGCCGGTACCGGCGCCGAGGAAATGCCGGAGGGCGTAGCTGCTACCACAGAAGCTACACAGCAGGAAGAACCGCAGGAACTCCCGGCCGCCACTCTGGACGAGCTGGAAGGCATGGACATGGCCGCGTTCGCATATCAGGAGCAGCCAGAAGGCCCTCGTGAGTGGAGGATCGCCGACGACAGCTGCGCAGACTGGGCCGTGTGCAAAATCGCGGAGGAACGCGCCGAGCTGGCGAGGATCAAGGCACTGGCCGAGGAACAGATCGCCCGCATTGAGGAAAAAGTGGCCGCAGCCGAGAAGCGCTGCGAAAATGGCACCCGTTTTCTCACCGCCAAACTCGCGGAATACTTCGAGACGGTACCGCACAAGAAAACCAAGACGAAACACAGCTACCGCCTTCTGTCCGGCACTCTGGCGAAGAAAATCGGCGGCGTGACCATGAAGCAGAACGACGAGAAGCTGCTGGAGTTCCTCAAAGCCTCCGGCAACGACGACATGATCCAGACCACCGAGAAACCGAAGTGGGGCGAGTTCAAGAAGCGCCTCGAAATCATGGGCGGCCAGATCGTAGACAGTACCACCGGCGAGATCGTGGAGGGCGTCGAGCTCGTAGAGAAGCCCGACACCTTCACCGTGGAAGTGTAAGGAGGTAAACCATGGCAGCAGGAAACACAACGAGCAAGGCAGCGGCCGCGCCTAAGACGGCCGAAACGCCGGGCCCGCCTCTCACACTCCAGCAAAAGTTCATCAAGCTGCGCGAAGCGGTACCAGCGATCACTCAAAAGGCCCACAGCGACGGCGTGAAGTATAAGTTCGCGAAGATCTTCGACGTGTACGAGCTTCTCACCCCGGCCATGAACCAGTTCGGCGTCAACTTCGACATAGTGGGAGAAAAAGCCACCAGACACGACGCCAACGGCGACGACGTTTACTATCACAGCTACCAGCAGAACACCAAGAACGGCAGCAGGATCGTGTGGGTGTATGAGGCAGACCTGACGATCCGCTGGACGAACGCAGACAACCCAGAGGACACTCTGGAGGTGACGCTGCACGCTATCGGAACCAACGACGGCGGCCCGGACAAGGCGAAGGGCTCCGCGTGGACGTACTGCCTCAAATACTACCTGTTCGAGAAATTCGGCATTGATCAGGGCGACGACGATCCCGACATGAGCGACCACGGCAGCGACGCACCGCCACCGGCTCAAAATCAGGGCACAGCGCCTCGAAATGCGTCCGGGGGTAGAAACACCCAGCCCGCGCCTCAAAGCGGCCAGAACGGGCACACAGGCGCTCAGAAGCCGCTAAGCGAGGCCCAACTCTCCCGCATGTACCGCAAAGGCGAGGACGCCGGAGTCACTCAGGATCAGATCAACGAGCGGATCGCCCAGAAATACGGGCAGCAGGATCCGCACTACCTGACGCGCGCCCAGTATGACGAGATCTGCAACTCTCTGGACGCTCAGGCAAGACAAGCACAAGGAGGAACTGCAAATGTTTAACCATGTAGGACTTCTGGGCCGACTGGCTCAGGAGGTAGAACTCAGATACACACAGGGCGGCACACCGGTGGCGAGCTTCGACCTCGCCGTCCCGGTACCGAGTAAGGACAAGGAGGCGCCGCCTGATTATATCCCGATCGTGTGCTGGCGCGAGCAGGCCGAGTTTGCGAGCCGCTTCCTCAGCAAAGGGCGCCAGATCGTAGTCGAGGGACGCCTCGGCACACGAAAATATACCGGCAGCGACGGCAAGAACCACAAAGTCGTCGAAGTCACCGCCTCCCGGATCTACTTCGCCGACAGCAACAACGGAGGTGGAGGAAATGCCAACAACAACCAGAGCGGCGGCTTCATGGAAGTGCCCGACGACGGCGATCTGCCGTTCAACTAATGCGACCGGAGAGCGACCGCCGGACGACCGCCGGACAGACCGCGGACAAACCGAGCCGCGACCGAAAAACGACCACGAAAGGAGGTGCGCGCAGTGGCATGGATCCAAGTGCACCAACAACTGAAAGACCACCGCAAGCTGCTGGCTGCTGCTGACGAGCTGGAGATCGAACCGGCTCACATGCTCGGTCTGCTGATCTCGTTCTGGCTCTGGGCTCTCGACAATGCGCCGAGCGGATCCCTCGAAGGGATAAGCAACCGCATGATCGCGAGAGCTGCACAATGGAGCGGCGAGCCCGACGTTTTTGTGGCTGCCATGGCCCACGCGGGCCTTCTGGACGAGGAAGCGCCCGGAAATCTGGAGATCCACGACTGGTACGAGTACGCCGGGAAGCTGATCGACCAGCGAGAGGCTGAAAAGAACCGCTCCAGACGCCGACGTGCTGCTGCCGGTGCTGCTTCTCCTTCGGACGACCGCCGGACGACCGCCGGACAACCGCCGGACGACCAGCAAAAGACCGCAGGCAGAGTAGACCAGACTATACCAGACCAGACTATACCAAAGCAGAGTACACCAACTAAGGGGGATCCACCCCATAACCCCCAGACGGAAACAAAGCCAGACGCTCAGGAGCGACGCTTTGCAGAGTTCTGGGCTGAGTACCCGAAGAAAGTCGGCAAGAAGGCAGCGCTCACCTCATGGAAACGCCTCAAACCTGACGCCGACCTGTTCGAGCGTATCATGCAGGCGGTGGCTATTGCTAAGAACTCAGAACAATGGAACCGCGAAGGCGGCCGCTTCATTCCCAACCCGTCCACATGGATCAATCAGGGCCGGTGGGACGACGAGCTGCCAGCTGCGGGAGCTTTTCAACAGCAGCCGCGTGGAAACAGTGGAAAACCTGACACCATGGGCGTGCTCGCGGGGATAATCGCAGACGAGGAAGGAGGCGGCTATTTTGACTAAAGCAGACGCGGCTCGGCTGGTGGCGATCGTAGTCACCGCCTACCCGAACTATGACAAATTCAGAGACGCTGAGGCCGTCAAGGCCACGGTGAGCCTCTGGGCTATGATGTTTGCGAACGACGACGGCGGGCTCGTAGGGCTTGCCGTACAGAAGCACATAGCAACAAACAAGTGGCCGCCAAGCGTGGCCGAGATCCGGGAACTCATGCTGGAGTTGAAAGCTCCCGATCTCATTCCTCCAGACAAGGCATGGCTCGCAGTCAGCGACCTGCTCTACTCTCAGGGACAATACAACCACGGCGACCTGCACCAGCAGCTCCCGCCTCTGGTGGCCCGCGCCGTTGAGTCTATCGGCTGGGGCAACCTCTGGGAAATGCACCGGAGCTACTGCGTGGGCGGCAAGCCCGGCATGGATCGCGTGGCCTTTATGCAGCAGTATGAACCCATGTACCAACGCGAGAAAGTCAGAGCCATGACGCCGGAGGACATAACCGCGAAGATCGACGCGGCAGCCGGAGCCCTGCCAGACCAAGGCCGGTACCTGCTGGCAAGCCTCGAAAACGACCGCCGCGAAAAAGAAGCATATTACAACGACATACACACGAGACAATTCAGAGCACTGGAGGCAGCGGTGCGGCCTCAACTCACTGGCGGGGAGGTGGACGAGTAAATGCAGATTATAACAGGTGACGCTCTGGAAGCGCTTCGACAACTGCCAGACGGCTGCTGCAGCATGTGTGTGACCTCGCCGCCCTACTATGGCCTGAGAGACTACGGCGCAGACGGCCAGATCGGGCAAGAAGAAACGCCGGAAGAATACACGCAGCGACTCGTCGAAGTTTTCCGAGAAGTGCGCAGAGTCCTGAGCAACGACGGCACCCTCTGGCTCAATATAGGCGACTGCTACGCCGGAAGCGGCAAAGGCAGGACGCGCGACGGGATATACAGCCAGAAAAGCCAGAGCATAGAAAGCTACGGGCAGAAAGCCGGAAAACTGAAAAGAGCGCCCGCAACAGCTGGCGCTATCAAGCGCAAGGATCTGTTCGGGATCCCGTGGCTGCTGGCCTTCGCGCTCCGAGCCGACGGCTGGTACCTGCGCGCGGACATTATCTGGGAGAAACCCAACGCAATGCCAGAAAGTGCAAAAGACAGACCAACACGGGCGCATGAGTACATTTTTCTGCTAAGCAAATCGCAGCACTACTACTACGACGCGGAGGCCGTAAAAGAGCCCGCAGTCGGTTTTTATAACGCTGCGCCAGCTGGTAGCCGTGGGAACACCAAACCAAACGCCAGGCGCAGAGGAAACTCCCGGACATTCAGAGGCGGCGGCGCCTATACGCACGACCAAGCCGCAGAAAATAGCGCCAACGTGGAACGACAGAGCCATGGACTCGTCCCGAACGAGTCGGGCAAGCGAAACCGGCGCAGCGTGTGGACAGTGGCCACTCGGCCATATAAAGGCGCGCACTTCGCCACGTTCCCAGAGGAACTGGTGCGGCCGTGTATTCTGGCAGGCAGCAGGCCCGGCGACACTGTTCTGGATCCCTTCGCAGGAAGTGGAACCTCTGGCGCCGTGGCAATTCAGGAAGGCCGAGACTTTATCGGGATAGAAATTAACCCGGAATATAGCAAAATGAGCGAGCAGCGGATCTGCGAAGCTGCTCGGAAAGGAGCAAAACCGTGAAACGTGGAGAAATCTATTTTATAAAAAGCACATACCGGGAGGAAGGCAGCGAACAGCGCGGCGATCGTCCGGCGGTGATCGTGTCAAACGACGCCAACAACGAGCACAGCGACGTGGTGGAAGTCGTCTACATGACCACCAAGCCAAAGACAGACCTCCCGACACATGTATTCACCCGGAGCGCCCTCTCGCCCTCCACTATCCTGTGTGAACAGGTGTGCAGCGTGAGCACGAAGCGGATCGGGACATGGATCGGTGAACTCACAGAGCACGAGCTCAGAATGGTGGACAACGCTCTGGCGATCTCGCTGGGGATCGACTTCGGAGCGGCGCCCGTTATGAGGGAACCGACCAAGGAAGAACTGGAGAAAATGCTGGAGGAAATGAAACAGCAGCCGCTCCAGATTATGCAGCCAGAACACGACGCTCAGATCATCAAGCTGGAGACTGAGCGCGACCTATACCGGCAGCTATACAACGAGCTGCTCGGAACCGTAACGAAAGGAGCTAAGGCATGAGAAAAAGACTTGTTTATATATGCTCCCCATGCCGGGGAGAAATCGAAAAGAACATAGCGAAGGCGCAGAACTACTGCCGCGAGGCCGTCGAGCTATTCCCTGACGTGATCCCGATCGCGCCGCACGTTTATTTTACCCAGTTCCTCAACGACCTGAACCCGGACGAAAGAGCCGCGGGCATGGAAATGGGGATCGCACTGCTCGACATGTGCGCAGAGATCTGGGTGTATGGCATAGAGAACCCCAGCGAAGGTATGAAGGCCGAGATCGAATACGCCAAGGAGCACGGGATCACGATCCGCGACGCTGCCGACGTCTACAAGGCCACAGAACTGCCGGAGGAAGAACTGGGCGACGCGCTGCTCGTCCTCCCTTCCCACACCGGCAACCTCAACGGGCTGGCCGCTATTGAGTCCACGACTGTGAGGATCTCCGGCGAGGTGATCATGGAGCTGGCACAGGAACTCAGGAAGCACCGCGGCCATGACATAACCGTGGAGGCCGAGGCATGAGCTGGGACAGCATACCGGGTAAAAACAGCGAGGGCTACCCGGATCCAACAGCAGCGACAGCTCTCGCACATGTGCAGCGCAGCCAGAGGGGCCGCCAGAGCCGGATCATGGGCGATCACTTCGAGAATATGATCGCCGCGAGCCTGCGCTGGTATGAGGACAAAGGTGTGGCCTGCGTTGAGAAAACCCCGGAGCCCATGAAGCCACTCAGAGCTCCGAACAGACAGGGCCAGTTCCTTGCCTGCTATGTAAAGGCCGGGCAGCCTGATTTTAAGGGCACGCTCACCGGCGGCCGTTCGGTGGTATTCGAGGCGAAACACACCGACAGCGACCGGATCGAGTATAGCCGCCTGACGGACGAGCAAGTCGAGAAGTTGAACACTCACCACAAGCTCGGCGCCGCCGCCTTCGTCCTCGTCAGCTTCGGCCTGCAAGACTTCTACCGGATCCCGTGGGAAATATGGCGGGACATGAAGGCCATATACGGCCGCAAACACATAAAACAACCAGAGCTCGAACCCTACCGCGTGCAGTACATAGCCGGAGTGCTCAAACTGCTGGAGGGCATAGCACTGGACTACAACCAAGAAAAGGAGCAAACACATGAATGACGCATTATTAAGCAGCAAGAACATGAGCTGGTGCACGCCGCCGGACTTTTTCGCAGAGCTGGATCAGGAGTTCCACTTTGATCTCGATCCCGCAGCAACAGACAAGAGCGCCAAGTGCGCGAAATACTTCACACCCGCCGACGACGGGCTGAGCAAGGATTGGGGGGGGTGCCGCGTGTTCTGCAATCCTCCGTATGGCCGATTTATTCAGGACTGGGTGCGCAAAGGCTACGAAGAAAGCCGCAAGCCGGGCACAGTCGTGGTTATGCTTATACCGGCCAGAACCGACACGAGCTACTACCACGACTACATATTCCACGGCAAAGCCGACGAGGTGCGCTTTTTGCGTGGGCGTCTGAAATTCACAGACGAGGACGGCAACGCGAAAGACGCGGCTCCGTTCCCTTCGGCTGTCATTGTATGGCGTAGCCCGGACATGGCGCTCAGCGTCAAGGACATGGTGCTGGAGCTGATCAAGGCCGAACCCATGACCGCGAACGAGATCGCCGCCGTACTGGCTGACAGAGGCCAGAAAGTAAGCCGCAGCGACGTGGGCCCGATCCTCACCAAAGCGCAGGCGGCTGGAATTGTAGCAAACGCCGGAAAGCGAGCGTGCAGTGTGACGGGCCGCTCTGCTATCGTTTGGAAGGCAGAAAGCGAGGCATAAATGAAAGCAATCACAATATGGCAGCCGTGGGCTTCTCTCATAGCCTGCGGCGCCAAGAAATACGAGACGAGAGGCTGGCCTACTAAGTACCGCGGGCCGATCGCTATCCACGCAGCAGTCAAAGATCCCCGAACTCTCCCGCAGGAAGTCCGCGAAGCTCTGGGACAATATGCCGGATATGCGGGACAGAATGGCCTCAAACTGGGACAGCTTGACGAGCTGCCGCGCGGCGCTATTATAGCCACAGCCGAGCTCGTGAACGTCTGGCACATAGTACACCACCCCGGCACCGACGTGGACGCAGCGAAAAATATCCCGATCGGAGCCGAAAGTCTCGCCACCGACAAGCACGCGCCTGACTTCGGCGACTACTTCGTGCCGACTGAGCAGGAAATGGAGCTTGGAGACTGGACTCCGGGAAGGTATGCGTGGGAACTCCAGAACGTCAAGATCCTGCCGGAACCGGTACCAATGAAAGGAAAACAGGGCCTCTGGAACTGGGAGCCCGGAAAGGAGGCCAGAACATGATCGCACTCAACATTCTGCTGGGCGTCGTCGCCTTCGTCTGTCTGCTCTTTATCGTAGGCGAGACAAAACCGCCGGTCAGCGACAAGAAGCGCGAGCACATCACGATCGCCTTCGTGGCTCTGGTGCTGCTTATTATTGCACTGAATACTATTTTTTAATCACAGGAGGACAACAAAATGGCATATCAACCGAAGATCGTCACCGGTAAAGTGACAGGCACGGGCTGGCCCATTGACGGCCATGTGCTCTACTTCTCACAGTGGGACTACGACAAACACGAGAGCTACCACCTCTACGGCTGGGACGACGCCGACGACGAGGCCGTCATGCTGACGGTGTACCAGACCGAAACAGAGGCCGGGCTCTGCGTCTGCGATACTCTGGAGGCCTTCACTGAAATGTGGAAGGCGAAAAAGTGGGAGCCTGCGGGCTCGTTCTGCCTCGATCTCAATCAGGTGGAGGTGCAGGAAGTCAAGCAGGAGGAAGTCAAGGACGACACCCGCGAGAAGCTACTCGCACACGGGATCGACCTCACGCCGCGAAAGACCACCGACAAAGGCGGGATCCTCTGCCTCCCTATGGAGAAGAACCTCAACGGCGACGTGAAGGCAAAGCACCCGGACTGGGAGCTCATAAAGTGCCCGCACTGCGGCCGCAACTGCTGGAAAACACCGGAGGCTGACAGACTGGTGACGGCTCAGGGTGTGCAGCTGCTCTGTACCGAGTGCGCACTGGAGGCCGGGCTCGTCAGACCATACCACCCGGACAACTCGCCGAAGCCGGGCGGCAATCGCGCGCAAAGAAGGAGGGCAAGCCGTGGAAGAAAGAAAAGATAACAGATACATGGCCGTGTGGATCTGCTGCGAGTTCGTCGCCTTCGTCCTCTGGGTGATCCTGATCGCCCTCAAAACAGCCGGGGCCGTCCGCATGAGCTGGCCCCTCGTCCTGAGCGGGATCGTGTGGCTCTCGTGGATCGTGTTCCTTCTGGTACCGGCGCTGGTGGCACTCGTGCGACAGACTGCCAAGTTCAAACGCTGGTACCGCCGCCGCAAGGTAGACCGACGGATCATAAGACAAGCGAAAGCGATCGGCGCATGGGATAAGCGACCGATACCGCTCGGAGGCCGAGCTCTGGAGCTCAAAGCGTGGGAGGACTTCAAGATCAAGCGCTGGCCCGGAGAGACAGACGCGCAGCTGCGCCGCCGCTGCATGGCTAAGGCCGACGAAAAACTGGCGGCAGCCCCACGAGAAGGAGGTGGACACCGTGGACTATAAAGCACAAGCAGAGCCCAAAGCATGGGCCGACGAGGTGCCGGTGTATTGTGCGCACGACGCGATCGTGGACGTCGCAACGCTGGTACCGAACCCGAAGAACCCGAACCAGCACCCGGACAACCAGATCCAGCTACTCGGCCGCATTATCAGGCAGACCGGCTGGAGGGCTCCGATCACAGTCAGCAAGCGCTCCGGCTTCATAGTAAAGGGACACGGCCGTCTCGCTGCTGCCCTTCTGGAAGGCGTCAAAGAGGTGCCGGTGGACTACCAGAACTACACCAACGACGCCGAAGAATACGCCGATCTGGTAGCCGACAACAGGATCGCAGAGCTGGCAGAGATAGACAACAAAATGCTGGCCGACATTTTCGCAGATATTGACACCGGCGAGATCCCCATGGAGCTGACCGGCTTCACCGAGGACGAGGTGGAGAACCTGATCACCGCCATGAGCGAGGCGCTGCACAACGACCTGACCGAACCTGACGAGATCCCGGAGTTCCCGGAGCCTGAACAGGTAATCACCCAGAAGGGCGACCTCTGGATCCTCGGCCAGCACCGCGTAGTCTGTGGAAACTCCACCAGCGAGGACGACATGCAGCTGCTACTCGACGGGAACCACCCAGAGATCCTGCTCACAGATCCACCGTACTGCTCCGGCGGCTTCCAAGAGTCCGGGAAGGCGACCGGCTCGATCGGCACGAAGCAGTCAGACGGCAAAGGCGGCAGCATAACGCCGACGATCAGCAGCGACAACCTCAGCACGCGAGGCTATCAGGTGCTTATGAAGGCTGTCCTCGCTGCTACCGACATAAAGGTGGCGTACATCTTCACCGACTGGCGCATGTGGCTGTATCTGTTCGACCTCGTGGAAGGCGCAGGCCTCGGCGTTCGGAATATGATCGTCTGGAATAAGAAAAGCCCCGGCATGGGTAACGGCTGGCGAGCACAGCACGAGCTCGTCATGTTCGCGCACCGCACCAAGCCGAAGTGGGATAACCACAAAGGCTACGGGAACGTGATCGAAGCCACCCGCTCCGGGAATGAGCTCCACCCGACACAGAAACCGGTGGAGATACTGGAGAAGCTGCTCGACAATACCGAGTGGGCCGAGGGCGTTCTGGACACCTTCGGAGGCTCCGGCACGACGCTGATCGCAGCAGAAAGCGCAGGCCAGCCCTCCTACATCATGGAAATGGAGCCCGGCTTTGTGGACGTCATTGTGCGGCGTTACATAAAGACCACCGGAAAGACAACCGGGATCCGACTGTTCAGGAAAGGCAAAGAACTGGGCCGTGATCACTTCGAGAGAATGTTCTCGGACTAATCAGAGAAAGGAGGGGAGCCCATGAGCCAGACCGAAAAACAGCCGAAAGAAACCGACAAGATCAAGGAACTGCTGGAAGCCTACACGAAGTACCAGCGCCGGATCGACAACGCAGAGGAAAGGCTCGCCTTTTTGGAGTACACCATGGGCTCGCCTTCCTCTCCGAACCTCTCAGGCATGCCGAGCGGCAGCCGGGACGGTACCAGCAAGCAAGAGCGCGAAGTGATCAAAAAGCTGGAGCTGGAGGAAAAGCTGCGCGACATGTACGCGGAGGAAAACCGAAAGCGTGAAGAAATCGAAGCCATGATCGAGCTCATGGAAAAACCGGACGAACAGACCGCCATAGAAATGCGCTACCTCGACCGCGCCAGCTGGCGAGCAATCAGCGCAGCACTCCACGGGAACGAGCCGGACTACGACGAGCACGAACAGCGGTACCTAAAACGCACATTTAAGATCCACGGCTCCGCGCTCCAGACGCTTGCCAGAATATACAACAGCATGAACGAGTAGAAAATGCCCGCCAGAAGCCACAGAAGGCCGACGGCGGGCTCTTTTTGTCCACAGGTATATTAACACCCATGTGGAAAACTAAAGGGAGCAAAGGGGATAAAAAGGGACAAGGAGGGATATGTGGGGATAAGAAGGGACTACCCGCTGTGGTAAACTGTAAACTGGCGGCAGATATACAGAGGCCAAAGGGCCTACCGGACGGCAACGATCAAGCCTATGCCGCCAACTCCTGCGAACCGGCGCAGGGCTTTTTTATTTGCGGACGTGGTGGAACTGGCAGACACGCAAGTCTCAGGAACTTGTGGCCGTGACAGGCCGTGAGAGTTCGAGCCTCTCCGTCCGCACCAGAAAACAAGGAAGGAGGCGCACGCATGAGTGACCTATTCAGAACAGGCAGAGCTAAACGCACGAGCGGCGGCTTTTCCGTGGCATGTGCTGGAGGCGACGAGCTCGTGAAACGCCTCCGTAAATTAGAGAACGGCGGCAAGGTGGCGATCGAGAGAACCGTCTCAGACTTCACCAGCAGAGCGCCGGGCTGGGTATCAAAAGGGATCCGCGAGCACTACGGTGTAGACGCGGCAGCCATTAAGGACGCAGCCAAGAAACCAAAGCGCGGCCGAACCACAATAAAGGTGGCGGGCGTCAGCGTAGACGGCGCGACTCTGGAGTATAAGGGCCGAACCCTCACCCCGGTGCACTTCAAAATGAGCCCGAAGAAAAGACCAGAGACTCAGCAGAAGAAACCAATCAGAATACCGGGACAAGCAGTAGGCGGCAGCTCACCCGTGGCTATGGTAAGGCC